>NZ_JBHWYY010000005.1:0-44448 GCF_042728595.1 Isoptericola sp. NPDC060185
GTTTCGGACCGAAACAGGGCCAAACGCCCGCTCACAACGAGATCAGGGGCGCCAGGTGGCGGCGACGGCGAGGAACGCGTCGTTCGCCTCGACCTCACCGATGCTGACGCGCAGGCCGTCGCCGGCGAACGGGCGCACGAGGACGCCGGCCGCGGTCGCCTCGGCGGCGCGGGCCATGGTCTCCTCGCCCAGCGGGAACCAGACGAAGTTGGCGTGCGTCTCGGGCAGGTCCCAGCCCTGCGCGCGCAGCGCCGCGGTGACGCGGTCGCGTTCAGCGACCAGGGCGTCGACCCGCACGCGCAGCTCCTCCTGCGCGACGTGCTCCAAGGACGCGAGGGCGGCCCGCTGGGCGATGTGGTTCACGCCGAACGGCGTGGACACCGCCCGGATCCCGGCGGCCAGGCGCGGCTCCGCGACGGCGTACCCGACGCGCAGGCCCGCCAGGCCGTACGCCTTCGACAGCGTGCGCAGCAGGACGACGTTCGCGTGCCGGCGCAGCAGGTCCACGCCGTCGGGAGCCTGCGGGTCGCGCACGAACTCGAGGTAGGCCTCGTCGACGATCACCAGCACGTCGCGCGGGACCGCGGCGAGGAAGGCCTCCAGCTCGTCGGCGTGCACGACCGGCCCGGTGGGGTTGTTGGGCGTGCAGACCATGACGACGCGGGTGCGCGGCGTGACGGCGGCGGCCATGGCGGGCAGGTCGAGCCGCCCGTCGGCGGCCACGGGGACGGTGACGGCCGTGCCGCCCGCGACGGCGACCACGATCGGGTACGCCTCGAACGAGCGCCACGGGAACACGACCTCGTCACCGTGCTCCACGACCGCCTGCAGCACGTGCCCGAGCACGGCCACCGAGCCGTTGCCCACCACGACCTGCTCGGCCGGCACGCCCACGTGGGCGGCGAGCGCCTCGACCAGCTCCGTGGCGTACATGTCGGGGTAGCGGTTGGTCTCCTCCGCGGCCTTCGTGATCGCCTCGAGGACGGACGGCAGCGGCGGGTACGGGTTCTCGTTCGACGACAGCTTCCACAGCTTCGCCCCCTCCGCGGGGCGGGCGCCCGGCACGTACGGGGGCAGCGCGGCGACGGCGGCGCGCAGCGGGACGGCGGATTTCTGGACGAGCGGCGAGTCGGCGGGGGATGTCACAGCGGTCAAGGATGCCACCTCGCCTCCACCCTCCCCCAGGTCCGGGCCCTGACGTGCCACGATGGCCGCATGAACTTCATCGTCCGCACCCTTGTCACGGCTGTGGCGTTGTGGCTGAGCGACCTGATCTTCACCAACCTCGAGATCAAGCCCGCGTACGACGGCGACAACCTGCTGACCTACGTCCTGTCGATCCTCGGCGTCGCGCTGGTCTTCACGATCATCAGCAG
The DNA here is from genome assembly GCF_042728595.1 of Isoptericola sp. NPDC060185. Lineage (NCBI taxonomy): Bacteria > Bacillati > Actinomycetota > Actinomycetes > Micrococcales > Promicromonosporaceae > Isoptericola > Isoptericola sp. NPDC060185. Next base: position 1,377 of record NZ_JBHWYY010000005.1, read on the forward strand.
CTTCGTGAAGCCGATCGTCAGCATCATCTCGATCCCGCTCCTGATCCTCACGCTGGGGCTCTTCTACCTCGTCATCAACGCCTTCGTCCTGTGGCTCACCACCTGGGTCACCGACCAGGGTTGGTTCGGCGACTGGGGCGTCGACGTGAGCGGCGGCTTCTGGTGGTTCATCTGGATCGCCCTCATCCTCGCGGTGCTGCAGGCGATCATCGGGGCGTTCGCGCCCAAGAAGGGCTGAGCCCGCACCGCTCGTCTCGATGCAGCCCCTTGGTGCAGCATCTCAGTGCAGCGTCGCCCCCGTCGGGACTCCCGGCGGGGGCGACGTCGTCCCAGACGACGTCGTCCCCGGCGCCAGCACGACCGGCGTGCTCTCCCCGGCGCCGCTCTCCCCGGCGCCGTTCTCCCCGACCCGGCGGGCCGCGAACAGGCGCGTGCTGGCCCGCGCGCCGCCGAGCAACCGCTCCAGCCGTCGCGTCACGCCCGCCGTCGGCACGTTGCCGGACCGCTCCACCGCCTCGAGGGTCCGCAGGTGCGTGGGGATCCCGTGCGCCAGCGAGATCGAGCCCGACGCGGTGAGGTCGACCGGGTCCGTCGAGTCCAGCAGCCGCCGCGCCACCGTGACGCGGTCGGCGGTCGCCGGGTTCCCGGCGGCGGCACGCCCGTCGGTCGCCGACACGAGCTCCTCGTCGTTCTCCAGGTGCAGCACGGGGACCCCGGCCGGGGTGGCGAACGTGGCCGTCGGCGAGCCCGCGGTCACGACGCCGCCCACCGGGTGCTTCGCCCGGAAGGCCGGCGACGCCGCGAGCGCCGTCGCCGCGATGCCGCCCAGGCTGTGCCCGACCAGCACCACGGGCTCGTCGTCCGCGGCGCCGGCGTCGTCGAGCGCCTGCTCCACCGCCGCGGACACGTCGGCACTCTCGTGGGCCATGAGCTGCAGGTCGGTGGCGGCGTCGAACGGGTTCGACGTGCCCAGCATGTCCTGCGTGCCGGGGATCAGCACGGTCCACGTCGTCGTTCCGTCGTCGTGGGTCACGCGCTCCACCGCGAGCGTGCCCTCGGGCGCCCCCGCCGCCGGACGCCCGACCACCCCGCTGCCGTCCGGATAGAGGTCGCCCAGGCGGGCGAGCGCCTCGGAGACGGTGCCCGACGGCGCGTCCGCCCAGGCCGGCGGCGGCCCTGCCAGGTCGGCGTCCGTGAGCGCCAGCACCCGCACCTCGGACGCCGGCAGCATCGCGTCGACGAGGTCCGCGAGCCCGCCGGCGCCCCGGGTGACGCCGTCGACGAGCGCGCCGGGGCCGCCGTCTCGGAACCGCTCGAGGTCGCGCCACCGCCACGGGACGGCGAGCGAGTAGCCGCTGGCGAAGCCCCCGACCAGGTCGTCGGCCTGAGGCGCGATCACCCTCCAGAAGTTCGCCCAGGTGCCGTCGTGACCGCCGATCACCTCCGCGGCGCGCGGGGCAGGCGGGGTACTGGCCTGCACGCCGAGCAGCCCCGCCTCGGTGCCCTCCTCGGCGGACGTGCCGCGGACCCGGTCGACGAGGGGATCCACGATCGGCTCGACGACGGGGGCCACGACGGGAGCGAGCCGGTCCGCGACCGGGCCCCCGAACGGCAGGCCGAACCGGTCCACGTACCGCTTCCCCGCCGCGACGACCTGCAGGGGGACCGTCAGCGCCCCCACCGCTGCGCCGAGGCCCAGGGTGATCCATCTCAGCCCCGCACCGGCGGCGTGCTCCGCCAGGCTCTCGGCCGCACGGTAGAGGCCGGCGGCGATCCGCAGCCGGCGCGCGCAGCGGTCGGCGCCCGACGCCCGGTGGCGCAGGCGGGCCGCCACGTCGCCCAGCCGGGCGGCGGCCGCGGAGGCGACGGCGTCCTCGTGCGCCGTGGACGCCGCGGGGAACAGGCCGCCCGCCGGGTCCTGCTCCCACTGCTGCCGGTGCAGGGCCGTCCGGGCGGCGAGGCACCTCGTGGACGCCCGCCGCAGCTGGTCGGCGACGTCGTCGAGGAGCAGCGCGGCGCCCTGCACGGCGTCGGCGTCCACCCGCGCGAGCCCGCGACCGCCGGTGACGGACAGCGTCTCGGCCGGGGGAAGTCGCTCGCTCACCGCGCCAGCACCGCCGCCGCCTCCTCGACGAGCTGCCGGTCGGCGCCGAGCCCGGTCAGCAGGTCCGCGACCTCCTGCCGGAACCGGTCCGCCGCGTCGGACTCCCAGGAGACGGCGAGGCTGTGCCGTGCGTCCGCCGCGGCATCGTCGACGTCGCCGCAGGCCCTCACCGCCAGCATCCTCGCCTCGGCGGCCGGCGTGATGCCGAGGGTGGCGTTCGGGACGGACGGGGCCGGCGGGACGGGCGGGCACGGGGAGGGCGGCGAGGTCATGCCCGGGACGCTAGGCGGACGGACGCGCCGTCCACGGTCGAGCGACCGCCGCCTGTGGACGAACACCGGCTGGGGGCAGCGTCCCGGCCGCGGGGCGCGGCGGGGACGTCCTCTCCAGCGACGTCCACTCCAGCGACGTCCACTCAAGCGATGTCGTCTCAAGCGACGTCCACTCAAGCGACGTCCTCTCAAGCGATGTCGTCTAGAGAGACAGCGCGCCGTTCAGCCTCGCGCGGTCGGACAGGATGTCGATGCCCACCACCCGGCCGCCGCGCACGGTGAAGGCGAGCACGGCGTAGACCGTGCCGTCCTCGACCACCGTGACCAGCCCGGGCGACCCGCCCACCAGGGCGAGTCGCGAGAACCGCGCGGTGCCGAAGTGCAGGCGCGCCTGCCCCGCCACCGCCGCCGCGCCGCGCAGCACCCGCGACAGCTCCCCCGGCCCATAGTCGAGGCGCAGCGTGACCTCCGGGTCGAGGAGCTCCACGAGCCCCTCCAGGTCGCCCGCCTGGGAGGCCGCCAGGTACGCGGCCACGACCTCGCGACGCCGCGCGACGTCGTCCTGCGCAGGCACGGCGTCGCGCACCTTGCGCCGCGCGCGGCTGGCGAGCTGGCGCGTCGCGGGGAGCGACCGGTCCACGAGCGGCGCGATCTCCTCGAACGGCACGCTGAACTGGTCGTGCAGCACGAAGGCGACGCGCTCGGCGGGCGCCAGGGTGTCCAGCACCACCATCAGCGCGGCGCCGACCTCGTCCGACTCCACCGCCCGCCGCTCCGGGTCGTCCAGCTCGTCGACCGGCGCGACGAGCAGGTCGGGCAGGTGCCCGCCCCAGTCGGGTCCGTCCCCCGGCACGCCGCCCCACGGCGTCTCGCGGCGGGTGGACCGCGAGCGCAGGAGGTTGAGGGCCACGCGGCCGACGATCGTCGTGAGCCAGCCGCCGAGGTTCTCCACCCCGGCCGTGCCCGCGGCGTGCGCGCGCACCCACGCGTCCTGCACGGCGTCCTCGGCGTCGGCGGTGGAGCCCAGCACGCGGTAGGCGACCGTGCGCAGGTGCGGGCGGAACGTCTCGAACTGGTCCGCCATGAGCTGGCCTGCCGTGAACTGATCCGTGCTCATCGGTCACACTCCTTCGCCGCGCCGTGTCAGAGAGGGGACAGCGCACGCTGCCGGTGCCCACCCCACCACGCGGGTACGACACCGGCCCATCACCGAGGAGCCCCGCATGACCTCCCTGACCTCGCACGACACCGCCGTCCGCAGCCTGGCCGCGGCCCTCTCCGCCGATCTGACCGGCCGGCTGCTGCTGCCCGGAGACGACGGGTTCGACCGGGCGTCGACGCCGTGGAACCTCGCGGTGCGCCAGCCCGTCGCGGCGGTGGTGGAGGCCGCCGACTCCGCCGACGCCGCCGCGACGGTGCGCCGTGCCGCGGCCGCCGGGCTCACGGTCGCCGCCCAGGCCACCGGGCACGGCGCGACCGGCGACGTGGCGGGTACGGTCCTGCTGCGCACGGGCCACCTCGACGACGTCCGGGTGGACCCGCTGCGCCGCACGGCCCGCCTGGGCGCGGGCGCGTCGTGGGGCGCGGTGCAGGCCGCGGCCGCCCCGCACGGCCTCACGACGCTCCTCGGCAGCGCCCCCGGCGTGGGCGCCGTCGGCTACACGCTCGGCGGCGGGCTCGGCTGGTTCAGCCGGGTGCACGGCCTGGCGGCCGACCACGTGCGGTCGTTCGACGTCGTCGACCCGTCGGGCGCGCAGGTCACCGTCACCGCAGCCACGGACCCGGAGCTGTTCTGGGCGCTGCGCGGCGGGGGCGGCGACCTCGCCGTCGTGACCGCGATGGAGATCGACCTGGAGCCGGTGCCCGCGTTCTCGGGCGGCAAGCTCGCGTGGCCGGCCGAGCGCGCCGCGGAGGTGCTCGCCGTCTTCCGCGAGGTCACGACGGCGGCCCCGCCGGAGCTCAGCGTGTGGCTGTCGCGGGTGGAGGCGCCGGGCGCGCCGGCCGTCGTCGTCGTGCACGCCGCCCACCTCGGCGACGCCGCCGGGGCGCGCGAGCTGCTGCGGCCGTTCGACGCCGTCCCCGGCATCCTGGGGCCGGGAGTCGACGCCGCGATCGGCCCGGTCGCGCTGGCGGACGTCGGCGACATCACCGCCGACCCCACCGACCCCGCCGCGGGGAAGGGCCGCGCCGAGCTGCTGCGCGGCATCGACGACGAGGCCGTGGAGCGCCTGTTCACCACCTCGGTCGCGCCACTGCTCGTGCTCCAGCTGCGGCACCTGGGCGGCGCGCTCGCCACGCCCGGGGACGGCGCGGGAGCGCTGGGAGCGATCGACGAGCCGTTCCTGCTGTACGCGTTCGGGCTGGCGTTCGAGCCGGGGATCGCGGCCGCCGTCGGCCACCGCCTCGAGGCGCTGCCCGCCGAGCTCGCCGGGAACGCCACGCTGCGCAAGCCGGCCACGTTCCTCGCCCCGGGCGAGAGCGCGGCGGCCGCGTACGACGACGCCGCCCTCGCCCGGCTGCGCGACCTCAAGCGCGCCCGCGACCCACGTGGCACGATCCGGGGGGACTACCCGCTCCTCGGCTGACCTCGACCGCGTTGTGAGCGGAGGATTGGCCCTGTTTCGGGCCGAGACAGGGCCAATCCTCCGCTCACAACATCGCACGGGGCCCGTGGGAGAATGTGGGCCGTGACCTCCCCCGCGCCGCAGACCTCGCCGTCCGACGTCCCGACCCCCGCGACCGACCGCGTCAACCTCGCGGACGTCACCCCGCCGATCGCCCTCGGGCCGCTCGACGGCCGCTACCGCGGCGCCGTCGCGCCTCTGGTGGACCACCTCAGCGAGGCCGCGCTCAACCGGGCGCGCATCCACGTCGAGGTCGAGTGGCTGGTCACGCTGTGCAACGGCACGGCCGAGACCCCCGGCGCCGTCGTCCCCGGCGCGCCGACGCTGACCGACGCCGAGATCGCCTACCTGCGCGCCATCCCGGCCACGTTCGGGGCGGACGAGATCGCCGAGCTGGCCGCCATCGAGCGGGAGACGGTGCACGACGTCAAGGCCGTCGAGTACTTCATCAAGCGCCGCATCGCCGCGGCCCCCGAGGCCCTGGGCGAGGCGACGAGCCTGCCCGCCGCGAGCGAGCTCGTGCACTTCGCGTGCACGTCCGAGGACATCAACAACCTGTCGTACGCGCTCATGGTGCAGGGCGGCGTGCGCGACGTGTGGCTGCCCGCCGCGACCGCGCTGACCGACCAGCTCGCCGGCATGGCCCGCGAGCACGCCGAGGTCCCGATGCTGAGCCGCACGCACGGGCAGCCGGCCACGCCGACGACGATGGGCAAGGAGCTCGCCGTCCTCGCGCACCGTCTGCGCCGCCAGCTGCGCCGCATCGAGGGCGCCGAGTACCTGGGCAAGCTCAACGGCGCCACCGGCACCTACGGCGCGCACGTCGTCGCCGTCCCGGGCGCGGACTGGCCGGCGGTGTCGAAGGCGTTCGTGGAGCACCTGGGCCTGGTGTGGAACCCGCTGACCACGCAGATCGAGTCGCACGACTGGCAGGCGGAGGTCTACGCCGACGTCGCCCGCTTCAACCGGATCCTGCACAACCTCGCGACCGACGTGTGGACGTACATCTCGCTGGGCTTCTTCACGCAGATCCCCGTGGCGGGCGCCACCGGGTCGTCGACGATGCCGCACAAGGTCAACCCGATCCGGTTCGAGAACGCCGAGGCGAACCTCGAGATCTCCTGCTCGCTGCTCGACACCCTGTCGGCGACGCTCGTGACCTCCCGCCTGCAGCGCGACCTCACCGACTCCACCACGCAGCGCAACATCGGCCCGGCGTTCGGCCACTCGCTGCTCGCCATCGACAACGTGCGCCGCGGCCTCAAGGCGCTCAACGTCAACGCCGCGCTCATGGCCGACGACCTCGACCACAACTGGGAGGTGCTCGGCGAGCCCGTCCAGTCCGCGATGCGCGCCGCCTCCGTCGCCGGCGTCGAGGGCATGGAGAACCCGTACGAGCGCCTCAAGGAGCTCACCCGCGGCCAGCGCGTCGACGCCGCCCGGATGCGCGAGTTCGTCGCCGGCCTCGGCCTGCCCGACGACGTCGCCGCCCGCCTCGCGGAGCTCACGCCCGCGTCGTACACCGGCATCGCCGCACGGCTCGTCGAGGACTACCTGGCCTGACCAAGCCCCTCGCCCGAGCGCCGAACAGGCGGTTGCGCACCTCATACGCCACGAGAAGGTGCACAACCGCCTGTTCGGCGTCGAGCCCGGGTGCGTGACCCGTCAGCGCGCCATCGCCTGCCGGCCGAGGACGGCGAGCAGCGCGAGCTTCTCCTCCGCCTCGGAGCGGGGCGGGGCGGTGAGCACCAGCAGCGCCTGCGTCTGGTCCTCGGTGAACAGCACCTGGCAGTCCAGCTCGACGGGGCCGACCTCCGGGTGCAGCAGGGTCTTGTGGTCCGCGAAGCGCTGGTGCACCTCGTGCCGGTCCCAGAGCTCGGCGAACTCCGGGCTGCGCCCGCGCAGCTCCCGCACCAGCTCCCCCGCCCGCGAGCGCGGGCCGAGCATCCCGTGCGCCGCGCGCAGGGTGGAGACGAGGGATCTCCCCTGCCGGTCGCGGTCGTCCTCGGGATACAGCAGCCGCTCGCCCGGGTCGGTGAACCAGCGGTAGACGTCGCTGCGCGCCCAGCCCGTCAGCGCGGACCGGTCGCCGAGGAGGGCGACGGCGAGGTCGTTCGCGACCAGCGTCTCGCCGAGGGCGGAGAGCACGAGGGCGGGCGTGTCGGACAGGCGGTCGAGCACGCGCAGCAGCGCGGGCGACACGTGCGACGACATCGTCACGCGGTCGGGCGCGCCGCGGCCGGCGACGCGGAACAGATAGTCCCGCTCGTCGTCGGTGAGCCGCAGGGCCCGCGCGAGCGACGCGAGCATCTGCTCGCTCGGCTGCGGGCCGCGCTGCTGCTCGAGCCGCGTGTAGTAGTCCGCGGACATCGCCGCGAGCGCCGCGACCTCCTCCCGCCGCAGGCCGGCGGTGCGGCGTCGCGCGCCGGCGGGGAGGCCCACGTCGGCGGGCTGCACCGCCTCGCGGCGGCGGCGGAGGAACTCGGCGAGCTCTCGACGGTCGGCGGCACGGTCCATGCGTCCTTCAGGAGCCGTGCGTCCTTCAGGAGCCGTGCGTCCTTCAGGAGCCGTGCGTCCTTCAGGAGCCGTGCGTCCTTCATGAGCCATGCGCCCATCGTCCGCCGTCGCCGCCGGCACGACCAGACCGCAGCCAGGGACCGCCGGTCCCCCGATGACCGCTCCTCTCCCGCCCCGGCGGCGCTCGACGCACGGTGGACGGCATGGACATCACCCGCAGCACCGTCTTCATCCCCGGCGCGACGAGCGGCATCGGCCTCGCCTTGGCCCTGCGCCTGCAGGCCCGCGGCAGCACCGTGATCGTGGGCGGCCGCCGCACCGCCCTGCTCGACGAGATCGTGGCCGCCCACCCCGGGATCGACGCCGTCCGCATCGACACGGCGGACCCCGCGAGCATCGACGCGGCCCGGGACGAGGTCCTCGCCCGGCACCCGGACCTCGACGTCGTCGTCGCGATGGCGGGGATCATGCAGGCCGAGGACTGGACGTCGCCGGACTTCCTCGCCGTCGCCGAGCGGACGGTCGCGACCAACCTGCTCGGCCCGATCCGCCTCGCGGCGGCGTTCCTGCCGCAGCTGCGCGCCCGCGCGGGGTCGGGCGCGGGCGCCGCGTTCGTCACCGTCTCGTCCGGGCTGGCGCACGTGCCGCTCGCGGTGACGCCCACCTACAACGCGACCAAGGCCGCGATCCACCGCCTCAGCGAGGGCATCCGGCTGCAGCTCGAGCCCGCGGGCGTCCAGGTGATCGAGATCGTGCCGCCCGCCGTGCGGACGGCGCTCATGCCAGGACAGGAGGACAGCCCGATCGCCATGCCGCTCGACGCGTTCGCGGACGAGACGGTCGAGCTGCTCGCGACCCGCCCCGACGCGCACGAGATCCTGGTCGAGGGCGTGAAGTTCCTGCGGTTCGCGGAGACGTCGGGCGCGTACGAGGCGACGGTCGCGCGCCTCAACGCCTCCGACCCGCACTCGACCGACCCGCACGCCGCCTGACGTCTCCGCGGCAGGTCAGGGCTTGGTCGTCCCGAGGTACCTCGTGGCGACGAAGCCCTGCTTGCCGTCGACGTAGACCTTCACCCAGCCGTTCGACGCCGGCCAGATCTTCTTGACCGCCTTGCCCTTGTTCATGGAGCCGAGGATCGCGGCGCTCGTGCTCGGCTTCGCCCGCAGGCGCAGGCCGTTGACCTGGACGTAGCGGGTGCCCAGCGACGTGAGCGTGGGCGACACGTAGTCGGCGTGCATCCAGCCGGTCGTGCCGCTGTACGTCACCTTGCGCCAGACGCCCGAGCTCGCGCCGGGCTTGGCGGTGAGCTTGCGGTTGACCTTGACGGTCGTGAGGACCCGGTAGGCGGTGCTCGGGCCGGAGCGGAGGTTCACGCTGGTGGTCGTCCAGTAGGTGCACGACGTCGGCACGACGCGCTTGGCGGCCCACGTCGCGCCCGCGGTGAGCGACGCCCCGTGGTTCTTCATCCAGTAGTAGGGGTCCGCGGTCTTGCCGGACCCCTTGTACGCGCCCTTCCAGATCTCCAGGTGGAGGTGCGGCGCCGTCGAGGTGCCGGAGCTGCCGACGTCGGCGATGTGCTGGCCGCGCTTCACGGTCTTGCCGGCCTTGACGTACCGGTCCCCGTCGATGACGTGGCCGTAGACGGAGTAGACCTTGCCGCCGTCGACGCTCGACCGCACGACGACCACCTGCCCGAAGCCCGGCGCGGAGCCGGCCTTCACGACCGTGCCGGCGGCGACGGACCTCACGTCGACCCCCTTGGACGCACTCATGTCCTGGCCCAGGTGGTACGTGGACGCCCCGCGGATCGGCATGCAGCGCGGCCCGTAGTAGGACGAGAGCCCGTAGGTCCTGTCGGGCAGCGGCCGGACGGCGGCGGATGCCGCCCCTGCTCCCGCCACCCCGGTGGTGAGCGCCAGGACGCCGGCGACCCCCGCCGTGATCCCGGTCGTGATGATGCGTCGCACGGTGCGCATGTGGCCCCCTCAAGCCGTGGGCATCGTTGCCCAGGACGCACGGTAAGCACGCCCCGTGGGGTGGCGCGCGCGGTGCGACATCCGGGACACTCGTCTTCACCAGCAAGTCCGAGCGTGAAACTCTCTTACCGAGCCCCTGACCCGGAGGACCTGCAATGACGCACCCGTCCGTCTCCCGCGCCGCCGCCCTCGACCGGCGCGGCTTCCTCACCCTCGCCGCCGCGGGGATCGCCGGCTCGACGCTGTCGGTCGCCGTCGGCTCGATGACGCCCGCGGACGCCGCGGAGGCCGGCGCCGCTGCGGCCGTCGACGCCGCCGGCAGCGCCGTGCGCAAGCGCGAGCTGCGCGCGATGTGGATCTCGTCCGTCGTGAACATCGACTGGCCGTCGCGCACCGGCCTGAGCGCCGACGAGCTCAAGGCCGAGTACCTGCACTGGCTCGACGTCGCCGCGGACATGAACCTCAACGCCGTCTTCGTCCAGGTGCGCCCGACGGCGGACGCCTTCTGGCCCAGCCCGTACGAGCCGTGGTCGCAGTACCTCACCGGCACGCAGGGCGGCGACCCCGGCTTCGACCCGCTCGGGTTCGCCGTCTCCGAGACGCACGCCCGCAACCTCGAGCTGCACGCCTGGTACAACCCGTACCGCGTGTCGATGCAGACGGACCCCACGAAGCTCGTCCCCACCCACCCCGCCCGGCAGCACCCCGACTGGGTGTGGCCGTTCGGCGGCAAGCTCTACTTCGACCCGGGCCTGCCGGAGGCGCGCGAGCACATCTACGCGGCGATCCTGCACAGCGTCGAGCACTACGACATCGACGGCGTGCACTTCGACGACTACTTCTACCCCTACCCGGTGGCCGGGCAGACCCTGCCCGACGCCGGCACGTACGCCGCGCACGGCGACGGCTTCGCGACCATCGAGGAGTGGCGGCGGCACAACGTCGACACCTTCGTGCAGACGATCTCGGGGCGGATCAAGGAGCTCAAGCCCTGGGTCAAGTTCGGCATCAGCCCGTTCGGCATCTGGCGCAACAAGGCCACGGACCCCGCCGGCTCGGACACCGCCGGGTCGCAGAGCTACGACGGCCAGTTCGCCGACACCCGCAAGTGGGTGCTCGAGGGCTGGCTCGACTACATCAACCCGCAGATCTACTGGCAGTTCGGGCTCGCCGTCGCCGACTACCGCAAGCTTGTGCCGTGGTGGGCCGACGTGGCGGCGCAGTCCGGCACCCACCTGTACGTGGGCGAGGCGCTCTACAAGGTCACCTCGGGGGTGTTCACCGACCCCGCCGAGCTGTCGAACCACCTCACCTACTGCGCGGAGCTGGACGCCGCGGGCACCCCCGTCCACGGCAACGTGTACTTCTCGGCCGTGCACGTGCCGGCGGACCCGAAGGGCTCCATGTCCCGCGTCCGCGCGGACCACTACAGCCACCCCGCGCTGGTCCCCGCGATGGCGCACCTGCCCGCCACTCCCGTGCGCGTGCCGGTCCTCGCGGAGGCGACGGCAGGGGCCGACGGAGTGGCCCTCAAGTGGCTCGACACCGGCCCGCGCCGGACGGCGGCCACGTCGTTCGCCGTCTACCGGGCCGCCGGGAGCGGCGTCTCCGTCGACGTCGAGGACGCGCGCAACCTCCTCGCGACCGTGCGCTCGTCGGGGGACGTCGAGCAGTACTTCACGGACGTCACCGCCACGCCGGGCGAGAGCTACACGTACGTCGTGACCGCCCTCGACCGCGTGTGGAACGAGTCGCGGCCCAGCCGCCCCCGCTCCGCGTGAGAGGTATACCAAAGAGTGTGGCCGCGGTAACGTGAGCCGCAGGAGCCCCCCGCCCCCTCACCGGGCGGGGGGCTCCATCCACGTCCAGCATGCTCACGTCCAGCATGCTCACGTCCAGCATGCTCACGTCCAGCGGGTCAGCCCGGCCGGATCGGGTCGAGGGCGAAGAGCGTGCCGAGGTCGGCTCCGAGAGCGCGGCCGAGCTCGTCGTCGTCCAGCAGGCCACGCTCGGCGAGGACGCGCAGGGCTGCGTCACGGTCCGCGCGAGCCCGGTCCTGCTCCGCGGGCGGCAGGGCGGCGACCGCCCGCCGCGCGGCCTCCCGGTCGGACAGCGAGGGCGGGGCGGGCGGGCCCGGGTCCTCCACCTCGTCCGGCCGCACGTGACGCCGCGCGAGGATCGCGACGACGAGCCCCGCCGCCAGGAGCAGGGTCGCGATCACCGCCCCGTACGCGGGCGCCTCGACCCCGCCCTCCCGCGCGATCTGCGGCAGGGCGATCGCCGCGCAGGCGGCCAGCACGCCGGACACCCCGGCGATGCCCAGCAGCTCCGGCGACCACCTCGCGCCGCCGCGGAACCACAGCACCCACAGGACGACCTGCACGAGGGCGGCCACGACGAAGCACGCCGAGGCGAACGGCACCGCGACGCCGGCGGACACCTCCCCCGCGGTCGGGAAGCTGACCGGGTCGGTCATGTACACGGCCACCCCCAGCACCGGCGACGCCAGCGCGATCACCGTCAGCACCCCGAGCAGCGCGGTCCCCGCCCGCCGCACCCGGGACGGCGGCGGCGACCAGCGCGCCGCCAGGTCCGCGCCGTGCGCGCCGAACGTCGCCACGACGTCCCGGTGGTGCTGGAACGCGAACGCCTCGAGCCGCGCCAGCCGCGGCACGTTCGCCAGCGACTGGTCGCGCGCCCACTCCTGGGCGTCGGCGTACGGGAGGCTCATGCCGGTCCTTCCTGTGGCATGCGCACACGCTAGACGACGACGCCTCCGTCGTCCTCAGCGTCCCGCGAGCACGTGCGCCAGGTCCGTGTGCGCGTCGTGGCAGACGGAGACGAGCCACCCGACGGGCGTCGTCGCCCGCGCCTGCACCAGGGTCTCCGGGTCGACGGCGCGCCGCCCGAGCACCGCGAGCCGGCGCTGCCACGCCGCCTCGACGTCGTCCGGGACCGGGCGCGCCGCCAGCCGCTCGGCCGTGCGGCGCAGCTCGCGTTCGACCCGCGTGTTCGTCCCCGACGCGCGCTGCGGCCGACGTGGCGGCGCGGCCGGCCCGCGACGACGCGCCCGGTCGCAGCGCAGCGCGATCCCGGCCGCGAGCGCCACGGCCGCCGCGGTCGCGGGGACCCACCACGCCAGGTCGGCCGCGGTGAAGCCCCGGCCGTCGCCCGTGCCGACCGCCGCGCGGTAGATCAGGAGCGCGGCCGCCAGCCCGCCGACGGTCACGGCGAACGTCTCGCCGACGACGGCGGCCTCCCGGTCCGGCACGCGCAGCGCGAGGCCGACGAGCAGCGCGGGGACCGCCACCCACGCCGCGACCAGCGCGAGCGAGGCGGCGTCCTCCGGCTGGATGAAGGCGTTCTTGCGTCCCGGCGGGGCGAACATCGGCGCCAGCACCAGCACCGCCAGGAGCCCGACACCGAGCACCGTGCCCCACACGGCCCGGTACGCCGTCGAGCGGCGGCGCGCGCTCCGCTCGGCGGGCGACGGCTCGGGCAGCGGCTCTGGCTCACGTGCCGTCCGCACCATGTGCCGACGGCGGCGGTGCAGGTCGCGCAGGTCGTCGAACCACGCGGCGTCGAACCACGCGGCGTCCGACCGCGCGGCGCCCGATCGACCCGCACCCGACCGCAGCACGGCCACCGCCTCGCGGGCCACGGCCCGCACGCTCGGCTCGTCCCCTGCCGGGGCCACGAGCGCGGTCACAGGGCGGCTCGGGTCGCCGCGGCCACGCGCCGTCGGGGCGGGTCCAGGTGCACCGGGTCACGGTACCGGCGGTCACGACGTCAGGATCGCCACGCTCCCCGCGGGGTGCGTTGCCACCGAGCTGGCCGCGCTGGACAGTTGCCTCGTCCACGCACCCCCGCGCAGCGTCGCGCCCGGTGCGTCGTCACCGTCGACCGACTCACGACCGAGAGGGACCACGCATGTCCGAGGACACCACGCCTACCCCACCGCCGCGCAGCACGAGGGCCGCGAAGGTGACCGCGTGGGCCGCCGCCGTCGCCGCGGTGGCCACGCTGACGATCCTCGCCTTCCAGTTCTTCACGATCCGCACGCTCGCCTCGGTCCCGCCCGAGGGCCACATGAGCCAGGCGCTGAAGGAGGCGCTCTGCGTCCCGTACGTGAACGGGGTGCTCGAGCTGTCGGCGCAGGGCTACTCGGAGGCGCAGATCTACGACGTGTACCAGGAGATGGCGGCCCCGGCGGACCCCACCGACCCGAACGCGTACATCTTCATGTCCGACGAGTCCCCGTCGTTCGCGATGGAGACGTGCGGCACCCCGGGCGAGATCATCGACACGGCGAAGGCCGCCGCGACGAAGTAGCCGCCGCGTTCAGCCTGGGCGAATCATCCGGTGGCTGGCAGGATCGACCCCATGCACGAACGCGCGGGGATGCCGGCCCAGGACAGCGACCTCATCGACGTCGACCAGGTGGTGGGCGCGTACTACGACCTTGTGCCCGACGTCGCGGACCCGGCCCAGCAGGTGGTGTTCGGCACGTCCGGCCACCGGGGCTCCAGCCTGGACACGGCGTTCAACGAGGCGCACATCGCGGCGATCACGCAGGCGATCGTGGAGTACCGGGCGTCGCAGGGCACGGACGGGCCGCTGTTCATCGGCCGCGACACGCACGCGCTGTCGCTGCCGGCGTGGCAGACGGCGCTGGAGGTGCTGGCGGCCGCGGGCGTCACCGTCATGGTGGACGCGCGCGACTCGTTCACGCCCACGCCGGCGGTGTCGCAGTCGATCCTCATCCACAACGGCGCGACGACGGGCGACGGCGTGCGCACCACGGGCCCGGGGCTCGCGGACGGCATCGTCGTCACGCCGTCGCACAACCCGCCGCGCGACGGCGGCTTCAAGTACAACCCGCCGCACGGCGGCCCCGCCGGGTCCGAGGCCACGGGCTGGATCGCGGACCGCGCCAACGAGATCCTCCGCACCGGCGGGCTCGGGTCGGTGCGCCGCGTCGCGCTCGAGGACGCGCTCGCGGCCGACACCACGCACAAGCACGACTTCCTCACGACGTACGTCGACGACCTGCCGAACGTCGTCGACCTCGACGCGATCCGTTCCGCCGGCGTGCGCATCGGCGCGGACCCGTTGGGCGGCGCGTCGGTGGAGTACTGGGGCGCGATCGGCGAGCGGTACGACCTCGACCTCACCGTGGTGAACCCGCAGGTGGACCCGCGCTGGTCGTTCATGACGCTCGACTGGGACGGCAAGATCCGCATGGACTGCAGCTCCCCGTACGCGATGGCGTCGCTGGTGGAGCGCATGCAGGGCGACGCGCCGTTCGACGTCGCGACCGGCAACGACGCGGACTCCGACCGGCACGGCATCGTCACCCCCGACGCGGGCCTCATGAACCCGAACCACTACCTGGCCGTCGCGATCGAGTATCTGTACGGCGGCGCGCGCCCCGGCTGGCCCGAGGGTGCCGCGATCGGCAAGACGCTCGTGTCGTCGGCGCTGATCGACCGGGTCGCGGCCGGCCTGGGCCGGCGCCTGGTCGAGGTGCCGGTGGGCTTCAAGTGGTTCGTGCCCGGCCTGCTGGACGGCGAGGTCGGGTTCGGCGGCGAGGAGTCGGCGGGGGCGTCGTTCCTGCGCCGCGACGGCCGCGTGTGGTCCACCGACAAGGACGGCCTGCTGCTGGCCCTGCTCGCGTCGGAGATCATCGCGACCACCGGCCGCACCCCGTCGGAGCACCACGCCGACCTCGTCGCCCGCCACGGCGAGTCCTGGTACGCCCGCGTGGACGCGCCCGCGTCGCGCGAGCAGAAGGCGCGCCTGTCCGCCCTCTCCCCTGACGAGGTGACCTCGACGACCCTCGCCGGGCAGGACATCACCGCGACGCTCACGGAGGCGCCCGGCAACGGCGCCACCATCGGCGGCCTCAAGGTGACCACCTCCGACGCGTGGTTCGCCGCCCGCCCGTCGGGCACGGAGGACGTGTACAAGATCTACGCCGAGTCGTTCGTGTCGGCCGACCACCTCGCCGAGGTGCAGGCCTCCGCCAAGGAGCTCGTGGACGGCGCGCTCGGCGACGCCTGACCCCTTCCTGAGTACCGCCCGTACGGGCGGCGTCCGCATCGCGGTCGGAATTTGATTTCAGCAGGCAACGTTTTTATGTTTGCTCCCCGCAACCGATCAGGGAGTGGGCGAGCATGCCTGAGCACGCACGGTACGAGGAGCTCCAGCGACAGCTGCGGGCCGTCGGCGTCGTCAAGCGCACCATCGTGCGGAACCTGCCGCACGACTGCCCGGTCGGGCCGACCGCCGTGCTGTCGACGCTGCGCCGCCGGGGGCCGATGCGCCTGACCGCGCTCGCCGACCAGCTCTGGATCGACCTGTCCGTCACCAGCCGGCACGTGTCCCACGCCGTCGACCAGGGCTGGGTCGAACGCACGCGCGACCCCGACGACGGGCGGTCGTGGATCGCCAGCCTCACCCCCACCGGGCTGGAGAAGCTCGAGCAGATCGTCGCGCGCACGTCCCGCCTGTTCGCCGAGCGGATGGACGACTGGGACGGCGAGGAGATCGACCGGCTCGTCGGGCTCATGGCCCGCCTGCACGGCAGCTTCGCCGACTGCCCGACGGCGCCCCGCGGCGCCGTCCCCGCCCGGGCCTGACTCCCGCCCCGAGCACGACCCGCGAGCCCGAGCATCCTCGGACCGCAGCATCCTGAGAGGACCTTCATGGCATCGACCACGACGGCGGCGCCCGCGCACGCCAAGCGCGGTGGGCGCACCGACCACCAGCCCGGGGTCTCGATGAGCCACCGGCAGATCCTGGAGGCCTTGTCGGGCCTCATGCTGGGCATGTTCGTCGCGATCCTGTCCTCGACGATCGTCTCGAACGCCCTGCCGGAGGTCATCGCCGAGCTCGGCGGCGGCCAGTCGGCCTACACCTGGGTGGTCACGGCGTCGCTGCTGTCGATGACGGCCACCACCCCGCTGTGGGGCAAGCTCGCCGACCTGTTCAGCAAGAAGGTGCTGGTCCAGGTCGCGCTGGTGATCTTCGTGCTCGCCTCCGCGGCCGCCGGGCTCGCCCAGTCCGCCGAGTGGCTCATCGTCTGCCGCGTGTTCCAGGGCATCGGCACCGGCGGCCTGTCGGCGCTGGCGCAGATCGTCATGGCGACGATGATCGCCCCGCGCGAGCGCGGCCGGTACTCCGGGTACCTCGGCGCCACGTTCGCCGTCGCGACCGTGGGCGGCCCGCTGCTCGGCGGCGTCATCACGGACACCGACTGGCTCGGCTGGCGCTGGTGCTTCTACGTGGGCGTGCCGTTCGCGCTCGTCGCGCTGGTCGTGCTGCAGAAGACCCTGCACCTGCCGGTCGTGAAGCGCGACAACGTGAAGATCGACTGGGGCGGCGCGTTCCTCTCCACCGCCGCCGTCTGCCTGCTGCTCCTGTGGGTCACGTTCGCGGGCGACAAGTACGACTGGAACTCCTGGCAGACGTACGCGATGACGGGCGGCGCGCTCGTCCTCGTGCTGCTGTTCGTGCTGGTCGAGTCGAAGGTCTCCCAGCCGATCATCCCCATGCGGCTGTTCCGCAACCGCACGGTGGCGCTGTCCTCCGTGGCGTCGCTCTTCGTGGGCGTGGCGATGTTCGCCGGCACCATTTTCTTCAGCCAGTACTTCCAGCTGGCGCGCGACCAGTCCCCCACGATGGCCGGCGTCATGACCATCCCGATGATCGGCGGCCTGTTCGTCTCGTCGACGGCGTCGGGCCTCATCATCACCCGCACCGGCCGGTGGAAGGGCTGGCTCGTCTCCGGTGCCCTGCTGCTGACCGCCGGGCTCGGGCTGCTGAGCACCATCCGCTACGACACCGAGTACTGGCACGTCGCCGTCTTCATGGCCGTGATGGGCATCGGCGTCGGCATGATGATGCAGAACCTCGTGCTCTGCACGCAGAACCAGGTGGCCCCCACGGACCTCGGCTCCGCCAGCTCCCTCGTCACCTTCTTCCGCTCGCTCGGCGGCGCCATCGGCGTCTCCGCGCTCGGCGCCGTCCTCGCGCACCGGATCCCCGACTACGTCGCGGACGGGCTCGCGACGCTCGGCCCGAAGGCCGCCGGCGCGGCCCAGGGCGCCGCCGGCGGCTCCGGCGAGATCCCGGACATGGACCAGGTGCCCGAGCCGCTGCGCGGCATCCTCGAGAGCGCGTACGGGCACGGCATCGCGGACGTCTTCCTCATCGGCGCGTGCGCCGCCCTCGTCGCCTTCCTGCTCGTGGTCTTCATCAAGGAGGTCCCGCTGCAGACCAAGGGCGCGATGGCGCAGTCCGCCGCCGAGGAGGCGGCGTCGGAGGCGGAGGCCGACGCGGACACCGAGCAGTACGTCCCGGAGCTCGTCGCGGTCGGTGCCGAGCCGACGGCCCGGCGGGCCGCATCGACGGCGGACGTCGCGCCCGTCGGCGACGGCGACGGCCCGGGCGTCACCGTGCACGGTGGTGTCTCCGTGCACGGCAGTGTCTCCGTGCACGGCAGTGTCCGCGGGGCCGAGGGCGCGCCGCTGCCACAGGCGGCCCTCACCCTCATCTCGCTGGGCGGGCGCCAGCTCGGCCTGGCCATCGCGCGGTCCGACGGCGCGTACTCCGTCGACGCCCCCGGCGCCGGCACGTACGTGCTCATCGCGTCGGCCGACGGGTTCCAGCCGCAGGCGTCGACGATCGTCGTCGGCTCCGTCCCGCTGGCCCACGACGTGCTGCTCAGCGGCACCAGCGGCCTGCGCGGCGTCGTGCGCGGCGCGGACCAGCAGCCCGTCGCGGGCGCGATGGTGCTGGTCACCGACGTGCGCGGCGACCTGCAGGCGAGCGTCACCACGGCCGAGGACGGCACGTTCGCGCTCGAGGAGCTCGTGCCGGGCCCGGTCACCGTCGCGGTCAACGCCGCCGGCTTCCGCCCCCGGGCGCTGCCCGTCGAGGTGGGCGCCACCGGCGTCACCCGCGTCGAGGTGGAGCTCGCGGCGGGCGCCCGGGTGACCGGCGTCGTGCGCGCCCCGCACGGCCCGCTGGCGGACGCCCGCGTGACGCTCGTCGACGCGGCGGGCAACGTCGCCGGCACGGCCACGACCGGGACGGACGGCGCCTACGCGTTCGCCGACCTGGACGGCGGCGAGTACACCGTCATCGCGACGGGCTACCCGCCGGCGGCGACGGCGCTGAGCCTCACCGGCGCGGGCGTCGAGGGCCACGACATCGACCTCGCCCACCCCGCAGAGTGAGCGTGAGCGAGCAGGTGACCGGGATGCTGACCGCGACGGTCCGGACGCGTGACGGGTGGGCCGTGCCGCACGCCGTCGTCACGCTGACGGACGCCGCCGGCGCGCAGGTGCTGCGTGCTGACGCGGACGACGACGGCGCGGTGCGCGGCGAGGCCGCGCTGACGCCCGGCGCGTACGTCGCGATCGTCACCGCGGTGGGCTACGCGCCCGCCGCGACGTCGACGATCGTCACCGCCGCGGGGCGCGCCGCCCTCGGCACCGTGACCCTGGCCCGGCAGGGCGGCACGGAACTGCCGCCGCCCGGGCCGTGGACGATCGACCCGGCGCACTCGTCGGTGACGGCCGTGGCCCAGCACCTGGGCATCTCCAGCGTGCGGGGCCGGTTCACGGAGCTCGCCGGCCGCATCGACGTCGCCCCCGGCGACGTCTCGCGCTCCGGCGTGGCCGCCGTGATCGCCGCGGCGTCCATCGACACCGGCAACGCCTACCGCGACGGCCACCTGCGGTCCCCGGACTTCCTCGACGTGGAGCGGTACGAGCACATCACGTACCGCTCCGCCGGCCTGACTCCCGTCGCGGACGGCCGCTGGACCGTGCACGGCGAGCTCACCCTGCACGGCCGCGCGCACCCCGTCGACCTGGACCTCACCTATCTGGGCACCGGCGCCGACGCCCAGGGCGTGGTGCGCGCGGCCTTCCGCGCCACGACCGAGCTGCGCCGGGACGCGTTCGCCATCCGGTACAACGAGGTGGCCGCCGCCGGCGTCGCCATCGTCGGCACCACCCTCAAGGTGGAGCTGGAGATCCAGGCCGCGCAGGGCGACACGCTCCCCGGCTGACACGGATGATCTAGGCGAGCCCGCACGAGCCTCCGCGCGCTATGTCGGGTCGGCCCCGTCCAGGTCCTCCAGCTCGGCGACGAGCGTGCTGTGCTCGGCGTCCCGCCGGATCGCGGCCCCGAGGGCGCGCGCCGAGCGCGCGTACGACGGGTCGTCGAGCACCCGACGGACCGCGCCCGCGAACCGCGCCGACGACGCCGTGCGCGGCAGCCGCACCGCCGCCCCGCGCAGCGTGACGCGGACGGCGTTGTCCGCCTGGTCGCGCCCGTGCGGGACGACGACGGCCGGCAGGTCGGCCGCGAGCGCCTTGAGCAGGGTGCCGTGCCCGCCGTGGGTCACGACGGCCGCGGCCTCGCGCATCGCCCTCGCGTGAGGTGCCGCCGCGACGACCGTGACGTCCGGCGCCGCACGGAGCGACGACGGCGCCACGGCGGGGCCGGTCGTGACGAGGCCGCGCACGGGCAGCGTCGCGAGCCCGTCGACGACCCGCTGCAGCACGCCGACGTGGTCCTGGAACGTCGACGACATGGCGACCAGGACGAGCGGGCCGTCGCCGGGCGGCGGCGACCAGTCGTCGTCGGCCCAGGACGGGTCGTCGAGAACCGGGCCGACGTACCGTGCGTTCGGGGGGAGCACCGCGGGCAGGTCGAACGCCGGGCTCGTCATGACCAGCTGGCGCCGCGCGCGGTGCACCAGCTCCCACGAGTGCGCGACGGGCCCGACGCCGAGCTCGGCGCGCAGGGCGTTGAGCCGCGCCAGCGAGTAGCGGTCGAGCCCGGCGACGCTCAAGCGCCGCACGGCCGCGTCCCGTGCCCTGCCCAGGGGGCCGCGCGCGGGGGCCAGGCCCATCCCCATCGGCGTCGACCCGGGCGTGGGCGCTGCGTAGATGTTGGGCATGAGGACGTCGAACGGGACGCCGCGCGACTCGGCCGCGATCATCGCGCCGAAGGCGAAGATCGACGCGACCACGAGGTCCGGCCGGTCGGCGTCGATCGCCGCGGCGACGTCGCGCGCGTGCCCGGGCGCGGGCCCGGCGATCGCGCGGTCCCCCATGAGGCGCGCCTGCGCGAGCGGGCTGCGGCGCTCCCAGTCCCGGAGCGGGTCGTGCGCCGGGTCGCGGTCCGGGCGGTTGGGCCCGTGCTCCCACCGGGCGACGGTGGCTCCGGTGGCGCGCGCCTCGGGGAGCATCGAGTCCTCCACCAGGACCGTCACCCGGTGGCCGCGCTCCACGAGCCGTCGCGCGGCGCCGAGCTCGGGCGGCACCGTCCCGCCGCCGTCGGTCAGCGCGAAGAGGTACGTGTGCGGCATCCGAGCCCCCGGGGGTCGTGCGGAGGGTGGGCGACGTGCTCAGGCTCCACGGTAGGACGGCCGACGGCCGCCCACACCGCCGCCGCCCACACCGCCGCCGCCCACACCGCCGCCGTACACACAACCACGGCCCCGACCGCCGCCGCTCACTCGCAGGCGACCCCGTCCCCGTCGCGATCGATCCGTGACGAGTAGCCCGGGTCGCCGCGGTGCACCGGCGCCGCGCCGGCGGCCCGCGCCTCGGTGCAGTTCGCGAACGGCCCGCTCGCGGTGTCTTCGGAGGCGGTGTCTTCGGAGGCGGCGTCGTCCGAAGCGGGTTCGTCAGACGTCGCGTCGACCCGCGGCGCCAGGCTGCCGGCGGGCAGCGGCTCGTCGGGGCAGCGCGCGAGCACCGACTCGATGGCGTCGTGCTCGGCCTGCGTGACCCACAGCGCGTACGCCTGCTTCACGGCCACCTGCCGCGCCACGTACTGGCAGCGGAACGCCTTGCTCGGCGGCAGCCAGGTCGCGGCGTCGCCGTCGCCCTTGCCCGCGTTGGTGGGGCCGTCGGCGGCGAGCAGGTTCAGCGGGTCGTTCGCGAGCCGACGTCGCACCT
Organism: Isoptericola sp. NPDC060185; assembly: GCF_042728595.1. NCBI lineage: Bacteria > Bacillati > Actinomycetota > Actinomycetes > Micrococcales > Promicromonosporaceae > Isoptericola > Isoptericola sp. NPDC060185. Next base: position 22,857 of record NZ_JBHWYY010000005.1, read on the forward strand.
CGCCGTCGAGCTGCTGCGCGCCCTTCTGCCAGGCGTCCGACAGCGCGACGACGTGGTCGATCTGCACCGCGGTGGACGTGGTCTGCCCGCGGCGGAAGTCGATGGTCCGGCCCGTGTACGGGTCGGCGAGCACGCCGCTCAGCACGATGCAGTCGTGGGTGCCCGGGTCGGTGACGGTGCGCCGCAGGTCGCGCGCCAGGATGTCGTTGCGGGTGTCGCAGCCGTTGTGGTCGACGTCGGCCCACGCCGGGCCGAACTGGTCGCGGGTGTAGCCGGTCTTGGGCGCGCGGCCCTTCACCGGCAGGGTGTCGAGCGCGGCGAGGGCGGTGCCCGAGGCTGCGGTCGCCGCGCCGTCCGGGGTCGGCGCGGACGTCGCGGCGGGCTCCTCGGCTCCGGGCCGTTCTGCGCCGGGCTGTGCTGCGCCGGGCTGGTCGACGCCGGGACCGTCGAGCCCCGTGGACGCGGGGTCGAGGCCCCCCGCGCACGCGCCGAGCAGGAGCGCGACCGAGGCGCCGAGCGCGGCGACCCCGCCGCGGCGCACGAAGGAACGGGGCGCGAGAGCGCGTCGCGACGGGCCCCGTCGCGACACGGAGGTCCCGGCCCTCACCGGGCGGGGTGCGCGAGCAGGTCGGCGTGCTCGGGGTGCCGCTGCACGTAGGCCTTGATGAACGGGCACAGCGGCACGATCTTCTCGCCCGCCTCCCGCACCTGGGCGAGCGCGCCGGCGGCGAGCTGCGACCCGATCCCCTGCCCCTCGAACGCCGGGTCGACCTCCGTGTGCGTGAAGACGACCACCCCCGCCGACCCGTCCCCCGCCGACCCGTCGCCGTCGGTCCGCTCGTAGTAGGCGCCGCCGGCGGTGCGGCCGTCGTCCAGCCGGGCGAGGAAGACCTGCTGGTCGCGGTCGTCGACCACGGTGACATGGGTCGGGGAGTCGTTCATGGCCCCCATCCTGGACGCCGACCCCGACATCTGTCGCCTCCCCCGCCGCCAGGCGCGGCGCTCAGCTCGGCCGGGCCTCCTGCGCGCCGCCGTCGGGCAGGAGGCGGTGCAGGAGCGGCTTGTTGACCCGCTCGGTGAAGAAGTCGATGAGCGGGCCGGCGAAGAACGCCGTCATCACGGTGCCCACGCCGACCGGCCCGCCGAACGCGATCGCCAGCCCGACGAACGCGAGGTCCTGGACCACCCGGATGACGCGGTAGCGCACACCGGTGCGGTCGACGATTATCGGCGCGATCGCGTCGTAGGGCGCCGTGCCGATGCCGGCCGTCATGTACGCCGACGCCCCGGCCGTGAACAGCACGATCCCGACCAGGAACAGCACGCCCTGCAGCAGCAGGCCCGGCGGGTCGGGCAGCACGGGGCCGAGCAGCGCGCTGAACCACTGCACGAAGAACCCGACCATCACCATGTTGATGACCGTGCCGAGGCCCACGTAGCGCCGCCCCCAGACCAGGACCGGCACGAGGAGCACCGCGTTCACGGCGAGCTGGTAGGGGCCGAGCCCGACGCCGAGGCGCGTGCTCACCCCGATGTTGGCGGACGTGAACGGGTCGACCCCGACGTGCGCGCCGAGCAGCACCGCCGACCCGAGGGCGAGGAGCGCGACGCCGCCGAGCGCCCAGGCGGCGCGCGGGGCGAGGTACGCCGCCTCGGCGCGCACGCTGGTCGTCATGCTCGGCACGGTAGGCGCTGCGGTGCCGCCGCGCGCGACGGGGGAAGCGCCCGCACGACGCTGCCGACGTCGTCGGGGAGTGGGAGAATCCGGCGGTGACCCTGCCCGTCCCCGAGAGCTCCGACGCGGCGTCGGGGACCCGGAACCCCAACCCGTACCTCGACGTCCTGCGCGTGCCCGGCGCCGCCCGCTTCTCGGCCGCGGGCGTCGTCGCCCGGCTGCCGATGTCGATGGTCGGCATCAGCACCGTGCTGATGGTGCAGACCTTGTACGGCTCCTACGCGATGGCAGGCCGCGTCTCCGCGGTGCTCGTGGTGGCGCAGGCGATCGTGTCGCCGCAGATCGCGCGCATCGTGGACCGGCGCGGGCAGGCGCGCGTGATGACGCCCCTGCTCGTCGCGACCACGATCGGGCTGCTCGGGCTGGTCCTGGCGGCGGTCGCGGGCGCGCCGGAGTGGGTGCTGTGGGTGCTGGCCGCCGTCGGCGGGGCGTCGCAGGGCTCGTACGGGTCGCTCGTGCGGGCGCGGTGGTCGCGCGCCCTGGACGACCCGAAGCGGCTGCACACCGCGTACTCGCTGGAGGCCGCCCTCGACGAGCTGGTCTTCATCGTCGGGCCGGTCGTCGCGACCACCCTCGCGACGACGGTCGCACCCTCCGGCGGCCTGCTCGTGGCCGCGATCGTGGGCGGCGGCGGGGCGGCGTGGTTCCTCAGCCAGCGCGCCACGGAGCCGCCCGCGGGGCGCGTCGCCGTCCCGGCGGACGGCGAGCACGTGGGGACGGTCGCGCACCCGGACGCCGTCGCCCTCGACCACCGCTCCGCGATCCGGATGGCGGGCATGCCCGTGCTGGCCGTCGTCTTCGTCGCGATGGGCGTCATGTTCGGCTCGAGCGACGTGGCGACGGTCGCGTTCGCGGAGGAGCAGGGCGTCAAGGGCATGGCCGGGCTGGTGCTGGCGTGCTTCGCGCTCGGCTCGATGATCTCCGGCCTGGCGTACGGGGCGCGGCACTGGGTGTCGCCGCTGTCCACGCGGTTCACGGTGGGCGCCTGCGCGATCGCCGTCGGCGTCTCCATGTTCTTCCTCGTGCACCACATCGCCGTGCTGGCGGTGGTGATGTTCGTGACCGGGTTCGCCATCGCGCCCACGCTCGTCAACGGGAACGCGCTGGTGCAGGCGCTGGTGGCGCCGCACCAGCTCACCGAGGGGCTCACCTGGGTGGGCACGTCGCTCGGCGTCGGCGTCTCGCTGGGGTCGTGGCTCGCGGGCGTCGCGATCGACGCCGTGGACTCGCACGCCGGCTTCCTCGTCACGATGTCGGGCGGCTGGCTGTGCGCCATCCTCGCCGTCCTCGCGCTGCCGGGGATGCGGCGACGGCGGCCCTACACCGCGACCGTCTGACGGCTCGTCCGGGGGTGCCGGCTCAGGGCTCCGGGTGGTGCGCGTCGTAGCGCCAGAAGCGGGGCTGCAGCCGCACGACGAGCCACAGCACCGCGATGCACGCCAGGCCTCCGACGACGGCCGCCCAGCCCTCGCCGAACCACGTGGCCTCGGTGCCCAGCACCATCTCGCCGAGCCGCGGGCCGCCCGCGACCACCACGATGAACACGCCCTGCAGGCGCCCGCGCATGTGGTCGGGCGTCGCGGTCTGCAGGATCGACTGGCGAAACACCGACGAGATCGCGTCGGAGCCGCCCGCGAGCAGCAGCGCCACCCCGGCCAGGACGACGGCGCCCCACAGCACGCCGTCGGGCGCCCCGGGGCCGACGGCCACGAGGACCGCGCCGAACAGCGCCACGCACATGCCCCACGCGGTGATCGCCCACACGATGATGCGGCCCTGCCACCGCACGCGGACCAGCGCGCCGGAGAAGACGCTCGCGAGGATGCCGCCGACAGCGAACCCGGCGGCGAGGACGCCCGTCGTCGTCGCCCCGCCGCCCAGGTACAGCGCGCCCGCCGCCGGCCACAGCACGCGGGGGAAGGCGAGCACCATCGCCGCCAGGTCGACGACGAACGTCGTGCGGACGTTGGGCCGCGTCGCGAGGTAGCGCAGGCCGTCGAGCACCGAGCCCAGCCCGACCACCCGCCGCCGGGGCGGTGCCGACGACGTCTCGGTCCCGTCGGCGGCGTCCAGCGCGTCCTCCGGCGGCACCGCCGGCAGCCGCCACACGGCCCACAGCGCCGCCGTGAACAGCAGCACGTCCAGCGTGTACGCGACGCCGTACCCGCCCCAGCCCACGAGCGTCGCGCCGATCAGCGGCCCGCCCGTGAGCGCCACGTTCATCGACAGGGTCTGCAGCGCATTGGCCGCCGGCATGAGCTGCGGCTCCAGCAGCCGCGGCACGATCGACGTGCGCGCCGGGTTGTTGATGGCGAACGCCGCCGACTGCAGCGCCACCAGTCCGTACAGCAGGTTCACCGACCCGACGTCGAGCCACGCCTGCGCCGCGATGCCCGCCGTCACCAGCCACAGCACCGACGACGCGAGCAGCGACACCCGCCGCCGGTCGTAGTGGTCCACCAGCGCCCCGCCGTACAGGCCGAGCGCCACCAGCGGCACCAGGGCCGCGATGCCGAGCGTGCCCACGGCCAGCGTGCTGCCCGTGAGCGCGTAGACCTGCAGGCCCACCGCGACCACCGTGACCTGCGTGCCGATGTTCGACACGCCCAGACCCCACCACAGCCGCCGGAACGCCGGGGAGACGCGCAACGGCGTGAGGTCGGCGATCAGGCGGGGCACGGTCAACCAGGGTAGGCGTGCGCGGGGTCGATGGTGTGCGGGTCGATGGTGTGCGGGGTCGATGGTGTGCGGGGTCGATGGTGTGCGGGGTCGATGGTGTGCGGGGTCGATGTGTTCCGCGGGCGGCCCCGGACGGGTCTGCCGTGCTCCTCCCCCGAGGAGCCCGGTGATCGTCCGTCCGGGGCCGCCCACGTGCCCCCCGGTCGCCGGCATGTCGCGGGCGCTGCCCAGCCCCCTGCGCTGTGCTGCGCTCGCGCCGACCCCAGCCGGGGCGGAGCTGCCACGGGACACTCCCCAGTGATCCCCCGTGGCAGCGCCGCCCCGTCCGGAGCCGGTGCCGGCTCCGGCAGGGTCAGCGGTGCGCGACCGCGTCCGCCGTCCGACGGCGCCGCGCCAGCGCGCCGCCCGCCAGCATCAGCAGCAGGGCCAGGCCCAGCAGCCGCACGTCGGCACCCGTCGTCGGCAACGCGGCACTCGTGCCCGCCGCCGACGCCTGCACCAGACCGTCCGACGTCAGCACGCCGTCCGGCGTGCCCGCCGCCGCGACCGGACCACCCAGCGGGTCCGTCGAGCCGTCAGCCCCGTCGCCGGTCCCGTCATCCGTGCCGTTCCCCGTGCCGTCACCAGGGTTGGTGCCATCACCAGGGTCCGTGCCGTCCGTGCCGTCACCGGGGTCGTCCGTGCCGTCACCGGGGTCCGTCGGGTCCGTCGGGTCCGTCGGGTCCGTCGGGTCCGTGGGATCCGTGGGATCCGTGGGATCCGTGGGATCGGTCGGGTCGACGGACGTCGCGCCGTCCTCGAGGACGTCGTCCACGAGGCCGTCCTCCGCGAGGAGGTCGTCGGTGACCGCACCGAGGTCGCCCTCGAGCAGGTCGTTCGCCGTGTCGTTGACGTCCTCCACGACGTGCTCGACGAGCTCGTCCGTCACGCCCTCCTGCGGCTCGTCGGCACCGATGACGTCGTCCACGACGCCGTCCTCGCCGGCGATCCCGTCGACCGTGTCCTCGACGAGGTCTCCGGTCCCCAGCAGGTCGTCCACCGCACCGGTGGAGTCCACGACGTCGTTCAGCACCGGGTCGAGGCCCTGGTCCTCCAGCACGTCGTCGACCAGACCGTCCTCCGCGGTCAGGTCGTCCACGACGCCCGGCAGGTCGCCGGCCGTCACCGAGTCGAGCGTCGAGTCGACGTCGTCCACCACGGCCTCCACGACGCCGTCGGTCACGCCCTCCTGCGGCTCGTCGGCACCGACGACGTCGTCCACGACGCCGCCCTCACCGAGCAGCCCGTCGACCGTGTCCTCGACGAGGTCGCCGGTCCCCAGCAGGTCGTCCACCACCCCGGTGGAGTCCACGACGTCGTTGAGCACCGGGTCGAGACCCCGGTCCTCCAGCACGTCGTCGACCAGGCCATCGTCGGCGGTCACTCCGTCGACCACCCCGTCGAGGTCGCCCTCGGTCAGGTCGCCGACGGTCTGCCCCGCGTCGTCCAGCACGGCATCGACCAGTCCGTCGGTCACGCCGTCCTGCGGTGCATCCGGCCCGACGACGTCGTCCACGATGCCGTCCTCACCGAGCACGCCGTCCACCGTGTCCTGCACCAGCGAACCGGTGCCGGCCGTGTCGTCGACGGTGCCCGCCAGGTCCGAGACCTGACCGACCACGTCGTCCACCGCGGTGTCGACGCCGCCGTCCTCGAGCACGTCGTCGACGAGGCCGTCGTCCGTGACGACACCGTCGATCGCGCCCGGCAGGTCGCCGGCCGTCACCGAGCCCAGCGTCGAGTCGACGTCGTCCACCACGGCCTCCACGAGACCGTCCGTGACGCCGTCCTGGGGCCCGTCGGCACCCAGCACGTCGTCGAGGACGCCGTCCTCGCCGGCGATCCCGTCGACCGTGTCCTCGACGAGGTCGCCGGTCCCCAGCAGGTCGTCCACCGCACCGGTGGAGTCCACGACGTCGTTCAGCACCGGGTCGAGGCCCTGGTCCTCCAGCACGTCGTCGACCAGACCGTCCTCCGCGGTCAGGTCGTCCACGACGCCCGGCAGGTCGCCGGCCGTCACCGAGTCCAGCGTCGCGTCGACGTCGTCCACGACCGCCTCGACCACGCCGTCCGTGACACCCGAGCTGGCCTCGTCCGGGCCGACGACGTCGTCCACCAGCCCGTCAGGTCCGGCCAGCGAGGTCACCGTCGACCGCAGCAGCGACGGGGTGCCCAGCAGGTCGTCCACCGCACCGGCCGTGTCCGCCACCGTGGTGATCAGCTCGTCCACCGTGCCGTCCAGCCCCGGCAGCGCGCCGGTCAGGTCGCCCAGATCGCCGGTGCCGAGGTCACCGAGGTCACCGAGGTCACCGAGGTCACCGAGGTCACCGAGGTCACCGAGGTCACCGACGATGCTGCCCGCCGCGCCGTCCTCCAGCGCGTCGTCCAGCACCCCGTCATCAGCGACGACCGAGTCGACGACACCGTTCAGGTGACCCGTGACGACCTCGCCGAGCGTGGCGTCGACATCGTCGAGGAGGTGCTCCACGACCTCGTCCGTCACGCCGTTCTCGGGCTCGTCGGCGCCGACGACGTCGTCGACCACGCCATCCTCACCGACCAGGCCGTCATCGCCGACCAGTCCGTCGACGGTCCCCTGCAGGACCGGACCCGTGCCCAGCGCGGCGTCAGCGGACCCGGCCACGTCGGAGACCGCGCCCAGCGCGTCGTCCACCGTGCCGTCCACCGTCGCCCCGATGCCGCCCAGGTCATCGAGGCCACCGAGACCGGCACCGGGCAGGCCGTCACCGGCACCGGGCAGCCCCGGCACCTCGGGCAGAGCGCCCACGACATCAGTCAGCCCGCCGAGGCCATCGGCCCCGGGAAGCGACCCCAGATCGCCGAGCCCATCGAGACCACCCAGACCGCCGAGGTCACCGAGGCCACCGGGGAGGCCGACGGCCGTGTCACCCTCGAGCACGTCGTCGACGAGCCCGTCGTCGCCACCGACGGAGTCGACGACGCCGTCCAGGTCGCCGGCGGTCACGCCGTCGAGCGTGGTGTCGACGTCCTCGCGCACGTGCTCCACGAGCTCGTCGGAAAGGCCGTCCTGGGGCTCGTCGGCACCGAGGACGTCGTCCACGACACCTCCGTCACCCACGATGCCGCCGTCACCCACGATGCCGTCGACGACCCCGCCGAAGGCATCGTGCACGGCGCCGGTCGCCGCGTCGACGGTGTCGCCGACCTGGTCGAGGGCCGCGTCGACGCCCTGGTCCTCCCGCGCGTCGTCGACGACCCCGCCGTCGGCGGTCACGTCGTCCACCACGCCGTCGACGTCACCGGCGGCGAGGTGCCCCACGCCCTGGTCGACGTCGTCGCCCACGTGCTCGACGACCTGGTCGGAGAGGCCCTTCTCGGGCTCGTCGGCGCCGAGGACGTCGTCCACGACCCCGCCGTCGCCCGTGACGCCCTCGACGCTGTCGCGCACCGCCGAGTCCGTGCCGAGCACGTCGTCAGCGGCGCCGGCCACGTCCGAGGCACCGTCCGAGGCGCCGTCGCCGGCCGAGTCCACCGCCGCGCCGACCTCGCCGACGGACGCGTTCGCGCCGCCGGTCGTCCCGTCGTCGTCGGGGGGCGTGGCCGGGTCGGCCGTGCCGCCGCCCGAACCTCCGCCGCCCGCGGCGTCCGGCGTGTCCTCGATCGCGTCGTCGACGACGCCACCCTGGCCCGCGACGTCGTCGACGACGCCCTTGACGTCGCCGGACTGCACGTCGTCCGCGGTCTGGTGGACGTCCTCGGCGACGGCGTCCACGAGGTCGTCCGTGGCGGTCGCGGACTCCTCGTCCGGGCCCACGACGTCGTCGACCGCGCCGTCCTCGCCGGCGACGGCGTCGACGACGTCCTCGACACCGTCCGTGTCGACCTTCGGCAGGTCGACCGGCGTGTCGAGCGACGCGTCGTTCGTCTCCTCGGAGACCTCGCTGAGGTGGAGGTCGACCGAGGTGTCTTCTCCGACGGTGACGTCGACGACGTCACCGTCCGCGGCATGGGCCATCCCGGCCCCGGCGACCACGAGGCCGCCCGCGACGAGCGCGGTTCTCACCGCTCGCCGGACATACGTATGCATGATCCGCTCCTGACTGACGTGGTGCGCGGGTGGCGGACGCCGCCCGCGGTCGCGGTCGCGCACCAGGGCGCGACGCGGCCACGTCAGGCAGGAGAGACGGGGATGTCGAGAGAGACCGCCGGGAGGCGGTCGAGCCGGTCGGCCGTCGGGGCCGTCCAGCTGTGCGCGCTGACGTGCGCGCGGCCCACGAGGTCGGCGGCGGCGTCCCCGCCGGACGACCCGCGGGTGGTCGAGAGGGAGCCTGCGCCGGCGGCGGCCACGGCGGGCGCCGCTGGTGCGGCCGGCGCGGGCTCGTGGTTCGTCGAGGTCGCGGCCCAGGAGGTGGCGGAGGTCGCGTCGGCGACGTCGGCCGGGGTGGCAAGGACCGGTGCCGGGGCGGTCGCCGTGGCGTCCGCGGCGTCGGTCGACGGGATGGTCGACGCGTCCGACGACGCCGCTGCCCTGAGCGCGGGCGCGGCCTCGGCGGGCTTGGTCTCGACAGACGTGGCCGACGCCACCGGGGCGGCCGACGAGTCCTGCCCGAGCACCGGGGCGAGCCCCGCATCGAGCACCGGCTCGACGGCGGGAGCAGTGGCCTCGGCGACCGGGTCGACGACCGGCGCGAGCACACCGCCCACCGGCTCGACGACCGGGCTCAGCGCATCGACGACGGGAGCGGCGGTGTCCAGGACCGGGTCGAGCACGGGCTTCAGCGAGCCGGTCACGGGCTTCACGAGCCCGACGACGGGGTCGAGCACCGGGTCCAGCGTCCGCACGACCGGTGCGACGACCGCGCCCAGCCCGTCCGTGACGGGGGCGAGCGGAGCGGTCACGTCGTGCACCACCTGCCCGACCGGTTCGAGCACGGGCGACGCCGCCTCCGCCACCGGGGACAAGACGTCCGCGACCGTGCCCGTCAGGGGCTCGAGCGTCTCACCGACGGGGGTCGTGACGTCCTCGACGACGTGCGCCACCGGGTCGACGACCGGAGCCAGCGGCGTGACGACACCTTCGACGATCTTCCCGACCGGCGCCGTCACCGCGCCCAGCGGCTCCACCGCCCGCTCGATCACGGAGTCGGACTTCGCGGAGCCGGACTTCGCGGAGCCGGACTTCGCCGGGTCGGCGGCATTCTCGGACTTCGCCGACGTCGCGGGCTTCGCGGCCGCGACGGGCTCCGCGGCGTCGGACTTCGCGGCGTCCGGGTCCTTCGCGGGCTCTGCGTCAGCGGCTTCGGCCTTCTCGGCCTCGACGGCTTCGGGGTCCTCCGCCTTCGCGGGCTGCTGGGCGTTCGCGGGCGGCTCGGACATTGCTGGCTTCGTCGTCGCGCCGGTGGCGCGCTCGACGGCCTTCTCCACGGGGGCGACGACGTCGTCGTGCACCGCCTGGCGCACGGGTTCGACGGTGTCCCGAACGGGGGCGACGACCTTCTCGACCGTGTCGCGCAGCGGGTGCGCCCGGGGAGCCTCGTCCTCGGCGGCGGGCTTCGCGGGCTCGTGCGCACGCGCGGGCCCCTTCGCGTCGTCCTTGCTCGGTCCGTCCCCGCCGTGCCCGACGACGGAGCGGACGACCGACGCGACCGCGCCGTCGTCCCGGCCGCCGTCGTCGGCGGACGCGGTGCCCGCGACCGCGACGCTCAGCGCGGCGGCACCGAGCAGGCCGGCCGCGACGGCCGCGGCGCGCGCGAACCAGCGGCGGCGTGCTGCCGCCGGCGCTCGGTCCACGCTGCGTGCCACTCGGCCCCCTTCGGATGCCACGCGAACGATGCCACTCGAAGCCACGAGCACGAGCCCGTGACTCACGTCACACCATGACGCCCGAGCAACGGTCATGCAACAAGAGCACCCCGGAATTCACCCGCGGGCTCCTGCCCGGGTCAGGAGACGGAGGTGCCGAACAGCAGGCCCAGCGCATACGTGACGGCGGCCGCGCCGAAGCCGATGGCGAGCTGGCGCAGCGCGCGTGACCACGGCGACGTGCCGGAGAGCAGACCGGTGATCGCGCCCGTGATCAGCAGCGACACCCCGACGAGCGCGGACGCGACGAAGATCGCCTGGCCGCCGGTGAGGCCGAGCAGGTACGGCAGCACGGGGATCAGCGCGCCCGACGCGAAGAAGCAGAAGCTGGAGATCGCGGCGCCCCACGCGGTGCCGTGGGTCTCGAGGTCGTCGTCCGCCTCGGCCTCCCCACCAGCAGCAGCGGCGGCGGGTTCGGCGTTCTCGTCGTGCAGCACCTCGGGCGCCAGGGTCCCGGTCGCGGCCAGCCCGGCGAGCACCCGGTCGGCGCGCCCCTGCGCCTCGTCGGCGGCCATGCCGCGGGCACGGTAGACGAGGGCGAGCTCGTTGGCGTCGACGTCGAGGTGCGGCAGCGCGCCGGCGCTCTTCGGGTCCGGGGTGGATGCCTCGAGCAGCTCGCGCTGCGAGCGCACGGAGACGAACTCGCCCGCACCCATGGAGAGCGCGCCGGCCAGGAGGCCGGCAACTCCGGTGAGGAGCACGGTCTGCGACGAGACGCCGGACGCGCCGATGCCGAGCACGAGGGCGAGGTTGGAGACGAGGCCGTCGTTGGCGCCGAAGACGGCGGCGCGGAACGTGCCGGACATCCGGTTGCGGCCCCGGGTGGCGAGCGCGCGCACGACCTCCTCGTGGATCTGCTCGTCGGCGGCCATCGTGGCGGTGGCGAACTCCTCGCTGTCGTACGTCGAGCGGGCCTCGGCGCGCTGCGCGAGCGCCAGCACGAAGACGCCGCCGAACCGGCGCGCGAAGACGCCGAGCATGCGGGTCCGCAGGTCGCCGCGCAGCGGCTTCCCGACGTCGTCGCCCAGCAGGTCGAGCCAGTGCTGCTCGTGCCGCTTCTCCGCGTCGGCGAGGGCGAGCAGGACGGCGCGCTCCTCGCCGGTGCGGCGGCTGGCGAGGTCGCGGTAGGTCGCCGCCTCGGCCCGCTCGTCGGCGAGGTAGCGGCGCCAGCGGCGCAGGTCCGCGGGGCGCCGGGAGGCAGGGTCGGGTGCGGGCTGGTCGTCTCCAGGTTGGTCGCGCTCGGGCATGCCGGGCATGGCGGGGCCGTCGGTCATGCCGTCATGATCGCCGCTGGAGGGCGGCCGTGGGTTCCGGGCGGAGCCGCCGCCACTTCCGGGGCCGCACGCCGGAGTTTTCGGACGTCCGCAGCCTGCGGCGGCCCGCCGGGGTGTGGACGCGCACTCGAGTGTCACCGGCTCGGGGCACAATAGGGGCGGCGTCCGGGGTCGGCCGGGCGCAGCCCGTGGTCGGCCATGAGGGGCGACCGCGAGCTCGACACCAGGGGCTCGGACACTGGGGGACTCCGGCGTGATCATTGTCAGCACTGACGGCTCGTGCCTCCGCAATCCCGGGGGCGCGATCGGCTGGGCGTGGATCGCCCACGAGGGCGGCCGCTTCGACTCCGGCGGCGCCGCGTCCGGGACCAACCAGATCGCGGAGCTCACCGCTCTGCTCCGCGCGATCGAGGCGCACCCGGGGGACGAACCGCTCCTCATCGAGTCGGACTCGCAGTACGCGATCCGGTGCGCGTCCGAGTGGATCCACGGGTGGAAGCGCAAGGGCTGGCGCACGGCGTCCGGCGGGCCCGTGAAGAACCTGGACCTGATCCGGTCGATCGACGACGCGATCACCGACCGCAAGGGACCCGTCCGGTTCCGGTGGGTGCGCGGGCACGTCGGCAACCCGTTCAACGAGCGGGCCGACCAGCTCGCCGGCCTCGCCGCGCAGGACTGGGCCGCGGGACGCGGGAGCGTGGACGAGCTGCTCGTCATGGCCGAGGAGCAGCGCGAGACTCTCGAGCGCCCCGCCGCACGGCCGGCGCGGGACGCGGAGCCGGTCGGAGCCCGCAGCGACACCGGCTGGGAGCTCGGAACTCTCTTTGACTAGCACGAGCGCGACCAGCACGACCGCGACAGGCCTGGGTGCGACAGGCCTGGGTGCGACAGGCCCGGGTGCGACAGGCCTGGGTGCGACAGGCCCGGGCGCGACCGACACGATGGCGCCGCTCCCGACGACCACCGCCGACGTCACGGTCGAGCACGTCTCGGACCGGCCGCTCGACCTCACCCTGACGCTCGCGCCGCTGCAGCACGGCGTCGGGGACCCGACGTTCCGCCGCTCCCCCGACGGCGCGCTGTGGCGCACCACGCTGGTGCGCACCGGGCCTGTCACGCAGCGCTTCGTCCCGACGGGCGACCGCTCCGTCGTCGTGCAGCAGTGGGGGCCCGGCGCGCGCGAGGCCGCCGACGCGGTCCCCCGGTTGCTCGGCGAGGACGACGACGCGTCCGCGTTCATCCCGCCGCCGCAGGCGCGGGACGCCGCACGGCGCACGCCCGGGCTGCGGATGTGCCGCAGTGGGCGGGTGCTGGAGGCGCTGGTGCCCGCCGTCCTCGAGCAGAAGGTGCAGGTCGTCACGGCTCACCGCGCGTGGCGGTGGCTGGTGACCCGGCACGGCTCCCCCGCGCCCGGGCCCGCACCCGACGGGATGCGGGTGGTGCCGTCCGCGCGGGAGTGGGCGGCCGTGCCGACGTGGGACTGGCACCGTGCGGGGGTCGACCCCCGTCGTGCGGCGACGGCCGTGCGCTGCGCGCAGGTGGCGGCACGGCTCGAGGACGCGAGCGCGCTGCCCGGCGACGAGGCGCGGGCGCGGCTCGAGAAGGTGCCGGGCGTCGGGCGCTGGACGTCGGCGGAGGTGGCGCAGCGCGCCTTCGGGGATGCGGATGCCGTCTCCGTGGGCGACTTCCACCTCGCGGGCGCCGTCGGCTGGGCGCTCACCGGCGAGCGGACCGACGACGAGGGGATGCTGCGCCTCCTCGCGCCCTACGCCCCGCACCGGCACCGCGTGGTGCGACTGCTGTTCCTCGAGCGCCGGCCGCAGGCCCCGCGCCGGGGCCCGCGGCTGTCGATCGCGGACTACCGCACCTTCTGACGACCGCGCCTACTGACGACCGCGCCTACCGACGACCGCGCCTACTGACTACCGCGCCTACTGACTACCGCGCGTTCTGGGCTGCGATCACTCCGGCAGGCTGCACACGCCGTCGACGCACACCGCGCCGTCGTCGCCGAGCATCTGCAGGCCGAGCAGCTGCAGCGGGCGTTCGTCCCCGCCGTGGTGGGGGGCGGCCGCCTCGGCCGCGCTGACGGACATCAGCGTGGTGCGGCGCGGGTTGGCGATCGAGCGGTACGAGCTCTCGGTGGCGTCGTTCATGTTTCTCCTCCAACGGAACCACGGCCGCGGCATGCCGGGCGGGGTGGGCCCGAGACCGCGGCGCCCGCGACGGTGCGGGCTGGCCTCGATTCTCGGTGATACTGCGTCTCACGGCCAGGGCTGGCGGTGTGAGATGCGCCTCGTGGCAGCGCCGTCAGGCCGCGTCGCCCTCGGCGAGCACCTGGTCGAGCACCTGGACGAAGACGTCCGGGTCCTGCGCGCCGGAGACGCCGTAGCGGCCCCCGAGCACGAAGAACGGGACGCCGTTGATGCCGTACGCGCGGGCGCGGGCGATGTCGTCGGCGACGGCCTCGGCGTACGTGCCGGCGTTGAGCGCGACGACCACGGCCTCGCGCTCCAGCCCGACCTCCGCGGCGAGATCCGCGAGGTCCTCGACGTGGCCGACGTGCTCACCCTCGGTGAAATACGCCTTCAGCAGGCGCTCCTTCATCTCCTCCTGCTTGCCGAACGCCTTCGCGAGGTGCAGCAGCTCGTGGGCCTTGAGGGTCTTGGTGTGCCGCACCTGGTCCATGCGGTAGGTGAGCCCCTCGGCGGCCGCGAGGGCGGTCACCTGGTCCTGCATCTGTTGGGCGGTCTCCAGGGGGATCCCCTTGTGGTCCGCGAGGAACTCGGTCGCCGTGCCGTCGAAGTCGACGGGGGTGTCGGGCGAGAGCTCGAATGAGTGGTACTCGACCTCCACCTCGGGGGCGGCGCCGTCACGCTCCGCCATCCGCTGCAGCGCGGACTCGAAGCGGCGCTTGCCGATGTAGCACCAGGGGCACGCGACGTCCGACCAGACGTCGACCTTCAGCGGGGAGTTCTCGGTGGTGGTCACGTACGCACGAACGCCCCGCCGCGGGAAGGGATTCCCGGGGCGGGGCGTGTCGTGCGTCGCAGGCGCCTCTGAGCTACGGCGCGTCAGTTCAGCGGTGCGGCACCGTTCGACGCGGCCTTCGCGCCGCCGTCGGACGTGGGCAGCTGCCCGCCGGCGATGCCCGCGATGAGCTGCTGGATGTCCACGCCGGTGAGCTGCTTGACCACGCCCTGGCCCTCACCGAGCACGGACGCCACGGTCTTGGTCACCGCGGACGCGCCGTCGGTCGAGATCACCGTCATGCCCTGGATGGAGCCGATCGGCTCCGCCGCGGCGCGGACGATCTCGGGCAGGCGCTCGATGAGCTCCTGGACGAGGGCGGCCTCGCCGTACTTCTTGAGCGCCTCCGCCTTGGCGTCGGTCGCGACGGCTTCGGCGCGGCCCTCGGCCTCGACCGCGAAGGCCTTCGCCTCCCCCTCGGCCTTGATGCCCTCGGCGAGCGCGATCTGCCGGTCGCGCTCGGCCTCGCCGGCGCGGCGCACCGCGGCGGCGGACGCCTCGGCGTCCTGGATCGCGGCCGTCTTGTTCGCCTCGGCGATGGTGGTGCGCTTGAACGCGTCCGCCTCGGTGGCCGCGTTCGCGGCGTCACGGCGGGCCGTGGCCTCCTGGACCTCGGCGTACGCCTTGGCCTCGGCGGGCTTGCGGACCTCGATGTCGAGGCGCTCCTGCGTCACGCGGGCCTGCTCGGCCAGCGCCTCGCGCTCCTGCTGCGCCACGAGCCGGTCCTGCTCGGCGCGTGCGAGCTGGCCCGCAGCCTCCGCCTCGGCGTTCGCGCGGTCCGTGTCGGCCTTGATGGCCGCCTTCTTGAGGTCGAGCGCCTTCTGCCGCTCGGCGATCTGCTCTGCCGCCTCGATCACGGCGAACTCGGACACCCGGCGCGCCTCGGCCTCGGAGACCTCCGCGACCTGCAGGGCGCGGGCGCCCTCGGCGCGGCCCAGGTTGGCGAGGTACTCCGACCCGGGCGTCGAGATGTCGGAGATGTTGAGCAGGTCGACCTGCAGGCCCTGCTCCGCGAGGTCCGTCTTCGTGGACTCGACGACCCGGTCCGACAGGCCCTTGCGGTCGGAGATGATCTGCTCGATCGTCATGTCGCCGACGATGGAGCGCAGCGAGCCCTCGAGCGACTCCTTGATGATCTCGGTGAGCATCTCCTGCTGGGACAGGAAGCGCTGCGCCGCGCGGCGCACGCCCTCGTCGTCGCCGCGCACCTTGAAGTTGATCGACGCCTTGATGGCGATCTTGATGCGGTTCTTGTCGACGCCCTCGACGGTGATGCCGATCTGGCGCTGCTCCAGCGAGATCGCGAAGCCCTGCTGCAGGATCGGCCAGACGAACGTGCGGCCGCCAATGACGACCCGCTGGCTCTGGGCCGCGGACTCCTTCTTGCCGGCCCCGCGGCCGACGATGACGAGGGCCTGGTTCGGCGGCACCCGGCGGATGCGCTGGGCGACGAAGATGCCCACCGCGAGGAACGCCACCACGAGGGCGAGCACCGCGATCGTGGTGATGAAGCTGCTGTCGGACGAGTCGAACATGGTGCGCGCCGGAGCGCGTCTCCTTCCGGTCGGGGGGAGAGGTCAGGGGGCCTGCGGGCCGGGGACCCCGACACGCACGGTGGAGCCGGAGTGCTCGAGCACCACGACGCGGGAGCCCGCGGCGATCGGTTCGTCGGAGCGGGCGAGGCGGCGCTCGAGCTCGCTCGGGACGTCGAGGGAGACCTCGCCCGACGTCGCCGTCACGTCGGTCGTCGCCGTGCCGTGCGCGCCCACCAGCGAGACCGCGACGCCGTCGTCGCTCGACGCCAGCCGCCGCACGAGCGCCTGCGCGAGGAGGACGGCCAGCAGCCCGACGACGGCGGACGCCACGTACGCGACCCAGGGCGCGAGGTCGTTCGCCGTGACGATCGTGCCCACGGCGCCGAAGACCACCGCGCCCACGCCGAGCGACGTGCCCGAGAGCATGCCGTCGCCGAGGTCGACGAGCTCGCCGACGAGGAGCGAGATCAGCAGCAGGAGCATCCCTGCGGCGCCGATGAGGACGAAGACGAGCACGCGATCTCCCGTGTCGATGAACAGGCGGTGTCGATGAACAGGCGGTGGCGGTGAGCGGCCGGTTTTGCCAGGTGATGAAGATGTGATGGTCGTGTGACGGCGGCGCCACTCTAGCGAACTCTGGGAGGCTGCTGAACAGCCGGTCCACAGGGTCCTTCCGGGTGCCCGGCGGGCGCCGCTGCGCGATGCTCGGGGCATGCCTCTCGCGCCGAGCAAGGACCCCCAGCTGGTGCTGCTGCGCCACGGCGAGACGGAGTGGAGCGTCAGCGGCCAGCACACCGGCCGCACCGACATCCCCCTCACGCCGGCCGGCGAGGAGCAGGCCCGCACCGCCGGTCGCGCCCTGGCCGGCATCCCGTTCGCCGCCGTGTTCGCGTCGCCGCTCGAGCGGGCCCGCCGCACCGCCGCGATCGCCGGCCACCCGGACGCCGTCGTCGACCCCGACCTCGCCGAGTGGGACTACGGGCCCGTCGACGGCCGGTCGAGCGCCGACGTCACCGCCCTCCTCGGGCACGACTTCCAGATCTTCGACGACGGCGTACGCGTCCTGCCGCCCGACCCCGAGCACGGCGACGGACGGCCCGGCGAGCTGCTGGAGGACGTCGCCGCGCGCGCCCGGCGCTTCGTGGGGCGGGCAGACGCCACCCTGCAGGACGGCGGCAACGTGCTGGCCGTCGCACACGGGCACCTGCTGCGCGTGCTGGCGACCGCGTGGCTCGGCATCGACCCGCGGTTCGGCTCCCGCCTGGAGCTCGGCACCGCCGCGATCTGCCAGCTCGGCTACGGGCACGACCTGCGGACCATCGAGGGCTGGAACCTGCCGCCGCACGTCTGATCCCGGTCCGACCGACGTCCGACCAGCCCGAGGGCGGTGCGCCGTCTGGCAGCATGTGCGCCATGGCGCTGAACGAGGACGACCTCATCGACGGCGAGCACGTCGTCATGGAGCTGCACGAGCACCCGAAGGCCGTGGTCTGGCCGTTCCTGCTCCTGCTGGTGCTGCTGGTGGGCGCCGCGTTCTCGTTCGTCGTCGAGATGCCCGACGTCGCGCGCTGGGTCGTGCTCGGCCTGCTGGTCGTCGTCGCCGTCGTGTGGGTGCTGGTGCCGTGGCTGAAGTGGCGCACCACGTCGTGGACCGTCACGACCAAGCGGATCGCCATGCGCTCCGGGATCGTCACCCGCGTGGGCCGCGACATCCCGCTCTACCGGATCAACGACATCGCGCTCGAGAAGGACCTCCTGGACCGGATGCTCGGCTGCGGCACCCTGCAGGTCTCCGACGCCACCGAGAAGGCCGGGATGGTGCTGCGCGACGTGCCGCGCGTCGACCGCGTGCAGGTGCAGCTCCAGGAGCTGCTGCACTCCGCCGACGACGGCTCGGACGACGGCGAGTGGCCCCCGTCCGAGCCGACGCGCGGCCGGCGCCGCTGAGCACTAGCGGCTGAGAACTACTTGCCGCGCGGCAGCGGCAGCGGCTCCATCCACTGGTCGTCGGCCGTGAGGTCGATGCCGAACTCCGACGCGAACCGCATCGTCGTGTCCACGAGCACGCCGTCCACCGACTCGTCGAGCCGGTACACGCGCGCCCCGCGCAGGCGGTTGCGCTCCGCGCCGCTCAGCCCGTACGTGCCGAAGCCCGTGTTGCCGGAGTAGCCGAGCAGGACGCCGTAGTAGTTCCCCGAGTACGTGTTCACGTGGTCGTGCCCGCAGAACACGCCGCGCACGTCGCCGCGGTGCTGGATCGCGGAGAACAGCCCCGAGTTGAACGGGCCGGGGCACTCCTCCTCGTTGCGCTCCCCCACGATCTGGTGGCGCGCGACGCCGCGCTCGTGGTCCGCGGCGGTGCGGCCGTCCACCGAGCCGAACCACATGAACCGGTACTCCCACAGGGGGATGTGGATGAACATCAGCGACGGGATCGCGCGGCGGTGGCGCCTCTCCAGCTCGACCGACGTGCGGTAGTACCAGTCCACCTGGTCCATGCGCACCCAGTCCCACGTCGGGTAGCCGGTGAGGTTCTGGCCCGCGATGGTGCTGGGCGCGTACCGGCCCGAGTCGAGCAGCCACACGTTGAACGCCGGCTTCCCGTCCGTGCCGTCGATCAGCAGGTGCGAGTTGCCCTGCCCCGTGACGCCCTTCGCCGTCGGGCCGTTCACGTTGTACCGGTACGAGCGGTAGAACGCGAGCATCTGCGCCTCGTCCACCCCGCTGGTCGGCGTCGAGTCCTCGTCGTGGTTGCCGAACGTGATCGCCCAGGGGATCTGCCGCTCCTCCATCGGCTGCACCACGTTGTTCATCGCCTGGCGCATCTCGAGCGGGGTGTCACAGCCGCCCGTGATGTTGTCGCCGTTGAGGATCACCAGGTCCGGCCGCTCGTCGTCGAGCACCGCGCGCATCAGCTCCAGCGTGCGGCGGTCGATCTTCTCGTCGTCCTGCGTGTCGTTGAACTGCACGATCGTGTACGTGCCGTCCTTGCGGAACCGCAGCTTCGGTGCCCCTGCACCGGCCGCCCCGGCACCGGCCGCCGCCGACGTGGCCCCGGCGACGGAACCCGCCACCACCGAGCCCGCCGCGCCCAGTCCCGTCATGGTCATGAACGTACGGCGGCCCAGGCCGGACCGCTCCTCTGCATCCCGCACGTCGGTCGTCGGCACGTCGGTCGTCGGCACGTCGGTCGACGGCACTTCAGGCGGGCGTCCGATCGAGTTCTCGTTCGCGTCTTCGCTCATGACCCGGAACGTAGGAGCCCGGCGCGACGGCGAGCAGGCCGCCCGATGAACCCTCCGTGCACAGATCCGGAACACGACCGCACCCGAAGACGGCGGCCCTCGACCATGCCCGCCGATCCTGCCGGATGACGCTGGCCGTTGCCGCCCCCGCGGGCACTCAGAACGGCGGTGGCCCGTCGTCCCTCGGCGCTCGACGCCTGCCCGGGTCGCGCTGCTGGTCCGGGTCGCGCTGCTGGTCCGGGTCGCGGTGCTGGTCCGGATCATGGCGCGGGTCGTGCCGCACGGGGTCGCGCCCGAACTGGTGCCCTGTCGGTGCGGTCCACGTCGTGGCACCCGACGCCGGGTCCCGGAACACCTCCCAGCCGCCGACCGTCTTGGCGCGGTGATGAGTGCGGCACAGCGCGTGGAGGTTCGCGCCATGGGTCTGCGGACCGGTACATGCCGGGTCGAACGGGTCGACGTGGTCCAGGTCGGAGGACGCGGCAGGCACCTGGCAGCCGGGGAACGTGCACGTGACGTCGCGCGCCACGACCGCCGCCCGCAACGCCTCGCTCGGCCGGTACGACCGCGAGGACACGTCCGTGAGCACGCCGCTCCCCGGGTCGGTGAACAGCCGCTGCCACACCGCGTCCGGATCGGCCGCGAGGGCGCGAGCCATCGACGCCGGGATCGGGCCGTGGCCGGCGAGGATCGCAGGCAGGTCGTCGGAGCCGAGCAGCGTCGACGCCGCGACGGAGACGCGCACCGTGCCCCGCCGTCGCGCACGGGACGGCGCCCCGGGCACCGACCCGCCCTCCGTGTCCCCGCAGCCCGCGACGACGTGACCCGGGGTGACCCGGCCCGGGGCGACCTGCCCCGCGGCACCCTGCCCAGTAGCACCCTGCCCAGTAGCGCCCTGTCCGTCGGGGCCCTGGCCGTCGGCGCCCTGGCCGTCGGCGCCCTGGCCGTCGGCGCCCTGGCCGTCGGCGCCCTGGCCGTTGGCGATCCTTCCCGAGGTGACCTGACCAGTGACGAGGGCGACGAGCGCGTCGGCGCGGCACTCCGCGAGGCGCCGGGACTCGCCGGGCGCGCGGCGCATCGCCAGCGCCAGGTCGTCGACCTCGGCGAACGCGCGCGCCGCGTCGTCCGCGGGCAGGTACGCGGTGAGGTACGCCATGGCGTCGTCCACGGGCTCGAACCGCACGAACCGTTCGGCCCGCGCCGCACGACGACGCTCGTCGGCGCCGCCCGGGTCCACCGCGATCTCCGCCCGGCGCATCCGCGCGCGGATCTGCGGCACGGTGAGCCGCTCGACGTCGGGGAGCACGGTCGCGACCGCCTCACGCCGGAGGTCGTCCGGGAGCCGTCCCGCCTCGACGAGCGCCTCCGCCTTGCGACGGTCCACGACCCCGGCCGCGAGCGCGCCCGCCACCTCCGGCAGCCGGGCGGTCCCGTGCGCCACCGTCACGAGCTGCGCGGCGCCGCGACGGGTGGTCCCCAGCCGAGCCGCGACGGCGTCCGCCACGAACTCGTGCCGCGACGACCCGCGGGTGCGCTCCAGCATCTCCGCCAGGACCCGCGCCGAACCCGCCTGAGCCCACGACGCCACCCGCTCCCACGCGGCCAGCACCTCGAGGATCGTGAAGTCGTCCAGGTCCGCCTCGTCCACGGACTCCAGCAGCGCGGCCAGGTCCGGCCCGGGGGCCATGTCGTCGAGCGCCGCGAGCAACGGACGACCGGCGCGAGCACGCTCGGCACCCTCCGCCCGCGGACCGCCGGACGGCGCCGGGCCTCGACCGGCGTCGACGGGACGACGTTCGACATCGACCGGACGCCGTTCGGCGCGATCGACGAGGTCTGCGCCCGGCCCGTGGCCTGCCACCCGCCCGCGGTCCGAAACCTGCACGCGGTCCGCACCCCGCTCACGGCCCGCACCGCGTTGGTGGTCTGCACCGCGCTGGTGGTCTGCACCGCGCTCGGCGCCGCCACCCTGCTCGACACCGCCCTCGCACCCGAGCTCGAGCACCGCACGTGCCGGCGCCCAGCGCAGGCCGACGCCCCCGAGGTCGGCCGCACCGCCGACATCGGCCAGGCCGTCGACATGGACGAGACCGCCGACCAGACCGGCGAGCTCCCGTTCGAGGACCGTCGCGGGGGCCCCCCCCCCGGGCCGGGGCGGCGGGGGGGGGGGGGGCGGGGGGCGCCGGGGGCCGGGCGCGGCCGCGGCCCCGG
>NZ_JBHWYY010000005.1:44458-143266 GCF_042728595.1 Isoptericola sp. NPDC060185
TTAAAACCCACTGCCCCAACTGGGCCGGCCCGTCGATTGGCCCGAGACCGCCCCCCCGCCGGGCTCCCGCCCTTTGTAGGACCGCGGCCCCCCCCGCCGTGACGAGCGGTGCGCGCGAGGGGTAGGGCTCCGGCGCGGCCGGGGCACGGGTCGCGCCGGAGCCAGGTGCCCGAGGACGACGGTGGGCGGCCGCGGGCGGTGCGGTTCTCGCCTCGTCGTCTTCGAACATGTGTTCGACCCTAGCGGTCCCTGCGCACCTCCACAAGGGGAAGCGCGCGACCACCGCGCCCCGTGTCCTGCGACGTCCACGAGCCCTCGACGAACCGGTCGACGGCGCCGCCCCGCGAGGCGGCCCACCCCCGGGGGCGCACCACGTTTCCCGTGCGCGGGGGATCCCGTTCCCCCGCCCGGGGGAGGCTCCGGACACCGCCCCGGCGGGAGCGTGGGAGCACACCCACCCACGACCGGAGGCAGCACGATGACCAGCCCGTCCACGTCCCCAGACCTCCCTCGGCCGGACGTCCCGCCCCGCGCCGAACCACCGCACACCCAGCCTCCGCACACCCACCCTCCGCGCACCGAGGCTCCGCCTGACCGCAGGCTCGCGGCCGCCGCGCTCACGGCGTCGGGCGCCACCGCGGCCATGCTCGGCTGGTTCGTCGCGCGGCCGGACCTCGACCCCCTGCTCCCGGACGGGCGCATGCTCGGCGCGGAGCTCGTCCCCGCGGCGTCGCTGGTCCTGGTGCTGCTCGCGTCGGCGCTGCTCGGCGTGGTGGTCGCCGCGGCCGCGCTCGCCGGCCCCACCGCCCGCGCGGCCGGTCGCCTCGTCGCGCCGGTCGGCGTCCTCGAGGTCGTCGTCTTCGGCCTCCTCGCGCAGGGGTCGGGCACGCTCCCCGCGGCCGGCTACCTCGTGTCGTTCGCCGTCCCCCTCCTCGCCCTGTGGGCGGGCGTCCAGGTGTTCCGCACCCGCCCGGCATGGCGGCTGCCGCTCGCCCTCGCCGCCGCGCTTGCCGTCGTCGGCGTCGTGGTCGGCCGCGACGCGTTCGCCACCTGGTGGGGCGAACTCTCGTCGGGGCTCGGTCGCGAGCCGTGGTCCGTGCCGTCCGTGCTGCTGCCCCTCGCGACCGCGGCGGCCTGGGCCGGGCTCGTCGCCGTGCGCGCCTGGCAGCGCGGCTCGCTGCGGACCGCCACCGCCTGGGTGACCCGGCACCGGACGCTGTTCACCGTCGTCGCGGCGCTCGGACCGCTCCCGTACGCCCTCGCGCGCCTCACCTGGCTGACCCCGTGGCCGCAGTTCGCGGGCCCCGCGGAGGACCTGACCCTCCCGGTCCGGATCCAGGGCCTGTCGCTCTCCTCCGGCGCCTGGCTCGGCATCGTCCTCACGCTCGGCCTGATCCTGCCGTGGGGCGAGCGGCTGCCGCGCTGGTTCGGCCGCCGCGCGGGACGTCCGGTGCCTCCCGCGGCCGCCATCGTGCCCGGCGGGATCGTCGCTGTCATGCTCTGCGGTGCGGCCGTCCCCATGATCGTGATGATGGGGTGGGCCGGGGCCCTGTACTTCCCCGCCTGGTTCTGGGGCCCCGCGCTCGCCCTCGCCGTCTGGGGGTACGCCGGACATCGGTACGGCGTCCTCGATCCCGACGTCGGGGTCAGCCCCGCAGCGCCTGCTCGGCCCGCTCCCGCATCTCGTCGCTGAGCCGCAGCTCGCCGTCGTCGTGGGCCACCAGGAGCGTCTTCGCAACGTCGGCGAGCTCGGCCGCGCCGTCCAGCCGGTTGTAGGCGCCGAACCAGTCGGCCACGGTGACGCCGTGCGCCGGCCGGCGCACGACCTCCACCTCGTCCCCGGCGCCCAGGTCGCCGTTCTCGACGACGCGGAGGTACGTGCCGGTCCGGTTCGCCTGCGTGAACCGGCGCACCCAGCGCGGCGGCGAGCCGAGGCGGCGGGCGAACGTCTGGCAGGGCGTGCGGGGCTGCGTCACCTCGAGGAGGGCCGAGCCCACCCGCCACCGCTCGCCGACGACGGCGCGGCTCACCTCGAGGCCGCGGGTACGCAGGTTCTCGCCGAACAGGCCGGGCGTGACGTCGTACCCCAGCTCGGCGGCCCACGCCTCGGCGTCCTCCTGGGAGTACGCGTACACCGCCTGGTCGAGTCCGCCGTGGTTGGCGCGGTCCGCCTGGACGTCGGCGTACAGCCCGTACGGGCGGGCCTTGACCCGCCCCTCGACGGGGCGCTTGTCGATGGCGGTGACGCCCACGGTCCCGGCGTCGGGCAGGAGGGCGTGGACGCGGCAGACGGCGAGGAGATCGGGCACGGGCCCATCGTCCCAGGCCGGACGGCGCACCTCACACCTCCGGTGGCGGGCTGGCGGGTCGTCGGTCACCTACCGTGGTCCTGTGAGCGAACGCACCGACCTTCCCCATGTCGTCGTCGTCGGCGGAGGGTTCGGTGGTCTCGCGGTGGTGAAGGCCCTCGCGAAGGCGCCCGTCCGGGTCACGCTGGTCGAGCGGCGCGTGTACAACACGTTCCAGCCGCTGCTGTACCAGGTCGCGACCGGCGGGCTGAACCCGGGCGACGTCACCTACTGGCTGCGCGGCCTGCGCCTCAAGCAGAAGAACCTGCGGGTGCTGCACGAGCACCTGGTGGGCGTCGACCACGACGCCCGCACCATCCGGCTCGCCAACGACGAGACGGTCTCCTTCGACTACCTCGTGCTCGCCAACGGCGTCACCGTGAACTTCTTCGACACGCCCGGCGCCAAGGAGAACGCGCTCGGCATGTACTCGCGGTCGCAGGCGCTGCGCATCCGCGACCAGCTCTTCATCCGGCTGGAGCGATCGGCGTTCACCCCCGACACCGACGACGGCCTGCGCGTCGTCGTGGTGGGCGGCGGCGCCACCGGGGTCGAGGTCGCGGGCGCGCTCGCCGAGCTGCGCACCGCCGGTCTCGCGCCGGCCTACCCCGAGATCCACGGCGACGCGTTCGAGATCACCGTCGTGCAGCGCGGCACCGAGCTGCTCAAGTCGTTCCACCCGAGCCTGCGCGAGTACGCCGCGAAGGAGCTGGGGCACCGCGGGGTGAAGCTGCACCTGGGGGCCGGCGTCGCGGAGGTGCGGCCGGACGCCGTCGTGCTCACCGACGGCACGCGCATCCGCGCCGACCTCACCGTGTGGTCCGCGGGCGTGGGTCCGCACCCCGAGGTGGACGACTGGGACCTGCCGCGCCGCAAGGGAGGCCGCATCGCCGTCGGCCCGGACCTGCAGGTCGAGGAGCGGCCGGGCGTCTTCGCGATCGGCGACATCGCCGAGACGCCGGACTGGCTGCCGCAGCTCGCCCAGCCCGCCATCCAGGGCGGCCAGCAGGTGGCCCGCAACATCCTCGCGCTGCTCGAGGACAGGGCCACCGAGCCGCTGAGCTACCACGACAAGGGCACGATGGCGGTCATCGGGCGCCGGGCGGCGATCGCCGAGCTCACCCTGCCCGTGACGTCGAGGATGCTGCGGCTCACGGGCGGGTTCGCGTGGCTGGTGTGGCTGTTCGTGCACATCATGTCGCTCGTCGGGCCCCGCAACCGCGTCACGACGCTCGCCGGCCTGGTGACCCGGTACGGCTTCCCGTTCCACCGCCGCCCGATCCCGATCGTCGGCGACGTGCCCACCATCCGGCCGTCGAAGCCGGACGCAGGCCCGACGGAGCCGTCGAAGCCGGACGCAGGCCCGACGGAGCCGTCGGGGCCTACGGAGCCGAGCGCGCCCGGCGCGTGACGGCGTAGACCGCGAGGATCACGACGACCAGCCCAGCCGTGGCGGCGAGCTGGGCGCGCGCGGCCGGGTCGGACAGCATGAGCCCGGCGAGGGCGACGAGCCCGGCCAGCGTGACCCACGTGAGGTACGGGAACGCCCACATCCGCAGCCGCAGGGGCTCGCCGGCGCGGGCGGCGTCGGCCTCGAGCCGCGGGCGCAGGCGCAGCTGCGAGACGGTGATGAGCAGCCACACGACGAACAGCGCGGAGCCGACGGCGTTGAGCAGGATCGTGAGGATCTGCGCGGGCAGCAGCCAGTTGAGCAGCACGGCGACGACGCCGAAGAACACCGACACGAGCACGGCCACCCACGGCACCTCCCGCCGGGACACGCTGGTCGTGGCGGCGGGCGCGTCGCGGCGCTGGCCGAGGGAGAAGAGCATCCGCGAGGTGCCGTAGACGTTCGCGTTGAACGCGCTGAGCAGCGCCAGCACCACCACGACCTCCATGAGCCGCGCGCCGCCCTCGAACCCGGCGAGCTGCAGCACGGAGACGAACGGTGAGGCGAGGGCCGCGGCGTCGTCCCAGGGGATCAGCGCGACGATGATCGCGACCGAGCCCACGTAGAACAGCAGGATGCGCCACACGATGGTGCGGGTGGCGCGGGCGACGGCGGTGCGCGGGTCGCGGGCCTCGGCCGCGGCGATCGCCACGATCTCGATGCCGCCGAACGCGAAGACGACGGTGAGCAGGCCCGCGGCGATCCCCGCCCAGCCGGCGGGGGCGAAGCCGCCGTGCTCGGCCCAGTGACCCAGCACGCTGCCCGTCACGGGGATGACGCCGACCACGACGAGCACGCCCACGACGAGGAACGCGAGGATCGCGGCCACCTTGATCGCCGCGAACCAGAACTCCGACTCGCCGAACTGCCGCACACCCACGAGGTTGATGCCGCCCAGCACCACCACGACCGCGGCCGCCACGGCCCACTGCGGCACGTCGGGCCACCAGCCGCTGACGATGCCCGCGACGCCCGTCACCTCGACGCCCAGCACCATGATCAGCGTGAACCAGTACAGCCAGCCGAGCAGGAACCCGGCCCAGCGCCCGAGCGCCGCCTCCGCGTAGACGGAGAACGAGCCCGACGCGGGCAGCGCGGAGGCCATCTCCGCGAGCATCCGCATCACGAGGACGACGAGCGCACCCGCGATGGCATAACTGACCAGGACGGCCGGGCCCGCCGTCGCGACGCCGACGCCCGAGCCCAGGAACAGGCCCGCCCCGATCGCGGAGCCGAGGCCCATCATCGTCAGGTGGCGGGTGCGCAGGCCGTGCGCGAGCTGGGTGCCCGAGGCCGTGCCGGGCTGCTCGTCCGCCGTCGTGCCGGGGTCCGTGGGGGTGCTCACGGCCGACCACGCTAACCCGCCGCCGCGAGTTGTCAGGACCGGGACCACGAATACCCGCACGTGGCCCTGACAACTCCCGGGCTTCAGACAGTCGTCAGGGCCAGGGCCACGAGAACGTGAACCTGGCCCTGACAGCTCGCGGAGCAGCGCTACTTGGTCGCGACGTCCCGGCGTCGGAAGCCGACGAACGCGAGCACCAGCAGCACGACGGCGACGGCGCACAGCCCGCCGACGTGGCCCCAGTCGACGTCGCCGGAGAGCGAGTCCGGCACCCACCAGAACGGCGAGATCTTCTGCGCCCACTCGGGGATGTGGAACAGGCCTGCGAACAGCGCGACGACGATCGACCACTCGAGCAGCACCCACGAGAGCGTGGCCGCCCGCGGGGCCCACGCGAACACCACCGCCGCGAACCCGACGAACACCGCGAGCGCCGGCAGGTACAGCAGGCCGGCGCCGAGGATGTCGGTGAAGGACGGCGAGTCCAGCCCGGTGAACACCGCCCCTGCCGCACCCGCGGCGACGCCCACGACGAGGACGACCACTGTGGCGGCCGAGCTGATGGCGAGCGTGGCGCCGAGCCATCGACCCCGCGTGACCGGCGTCGCGAGCACGTACTCGGCGCGGCCGGCGTCCTCCTCCGCCTTGGCACGCAGCATCGCGACGATGCCGTAGACGGCGGCGCCGAGGGCGGCGTAGAGCACGATGATGCGCAGGAACCCGGCGACGGGGTCGCCCGCACCGAGGACGGACGCGTAGACCGGGTTGTCCTGGAGGGTCTTGGTCAGCTCGGGCACCTGGGACGCGACGGTGCCCATCGCGAGCCACATGATCCCCAGCCCCAGGGCGGTCCACAGCAGCGCCATCCGCTGCTGCACCCAGGCGAGCGCGGTGGGCGAGCGCAGGCTGTCCAGGGCGTCGGCGCGTCCGGGGCGGTCGGGCACGAGCCCGGCCCCGAAGTCGCGCCGAGACGCGAGGGACGACGCCGCGAGCAGGAGCAGGACGATCACGACCACGCCGATGGCCGCCGGCCACCACCGCAGGTCGACGAACGCGCGCATCTGCTGCGCCCACCCGATGGGCGAGAGCCAGGACGCCCAAGAGCCGCCCTGCTCCTGCATGTTGCCGATGGTGCCCACGGTGAAGGTCGCGCCGAGCACGGCCATCGACAGGCCCGTGGACCCGCGCGAGTGCTCGGTGACCTGGGCGGCGACCAGCGCGACGGCGCCGTAGGTCAACGCCGCGACGGCGATGCCGACGGTCATGCCGAGCGCGTTCGTGACGTCGAGGTCGTTGGCGGCGAGCACGGCCGCGGACAGCACCGCGATGACGGCGTTGACGACCACCACGACGAACAGTGCCGCGACCACCGCGGCGTGCCGCCCGACCGCGGCGGCGCGCACCAGCTCGGACCGGCTGGACTCCTCCTCGGCGCGGGTGTGCCGCACCACCTGCAGGATGCTCATGACGGCGAGCGCGATCACCACCCAGAGGGTGAGCTCGTTCGCGAGCGCCGGACCGACCGTGTAGTGGTCCGTGCCGTAGCCGGGGCCCGTCATGGCGACCATCGCCGGCGACGACACCAGCGCGGCGCGGACGGCCTGCCCCTCGGCGTCGTCCAGCATGGTGGTGTACTCCGGCAGCGACCCGAGGTACAGCAGCGGGATGCCGAGGCTCCAGACCAGCAGGCGCACCCGGTCGCGACGCAGGATGAACCGCACCAGGCTCCACGTCCCGGTGAGCGTGGAGCCCCCGCGCACGGGTTCGGCCCGGCGCA
The DNA here is from genome assembly GCF_042728595.1 of Isoptericola sp. NPDC060185. Lineage (NCBI taxonomy): Bacteria > Bacillati > Actinomycetota > Actinomycetes > Micrococcales > Promicromonosporaceae > Isoptericola > Isoptericola sp. NPDC060185. The sequence continues at coordinate 51,379 of NZ_JBHWYY010000005.1, forward strand.
CCGGCGGGGCGGCGGTGACGGCGCTCATCGCGCACCCGCCTTGCTCCGGGCGCCGCTCTTGCTGGGGGCGCCGACCGGGACGCCGTCGGCCGCGAGCTCGTCGCCGTAGTGGCGCATGAAGAGCTCCTCCAGCGACGGCGGCTGCGCGGTGAACGAGTGCACGCCCAGCGCGCTGACGGCGGGCAGGACGCGCCCCATCTCGGCGTTGTCGACGTCGAAGGTGACGCGGGTGCCGACGCCGTTCTCGGTCGTGGCGAGGTCGTGCACGCCCGCCATCGTGGCGATCGCGGACGGGTCGCGGTCGACGACGGCGGTGACGGCCGAGCGCGTGAGGTGGCGCAGGTCGTCGAGCGTGCCGGACTCGACGTCGCGGCCGCCGCGGATGATCGTCACGGTGTCGCAGACCTTCTCGACCTCGGACAGGATGTGGCTGCTCAGCAGCACGGACGTGCCGGCTTCCTTGGCCTGCCGCACCTGCTCGGTGAACACAGCCTCCATGAGGGGGTCGAGGCCGGATGTCGGCTCGTCGAGCACCAGCAGGTCGACCTGCGAGACGAACGCCGCGACGAGCGCGACCTTCTGGCGGTTGCCCTTGGAGTAGGTGCGGGCCTTCTTGGTGGGGTCGAGCTCGAACCGCTCGAGCAGCTCGGCCTTGCGCTTCTTGTCGGGCTTGCCGCGCAGGCGGGCGAGGTAGTCGATGGCCTCGCCGCCGGTGAGGTTGGGCCACAGCGACACGTCGCCGGGGACGTACGCGAGACGCCGGTGGAGCGCGACGGCGTCCCGCCAGGGGTCGCCGCCGAGCATCCGGACGCTGCCCGAGTCGGAGCGCAGCAGGCCCAGCAGCACGCGGATCGTGGTGGACTTCCCGGCGCCGTTCGGGCCGAGGAAGCCGGCCACCTGGCCGTGCTCGACGGTCAGGTTCAGCCCGTCGAGGGCCTGGACGGAGCCGAAGGACTTGCGCAGGTCGTGGATCTCGACCGCGGGCGTGGCCGCGGTCCGGGCAGCCTGGGTGGCTGAAGCCGTGGTGGTCATGGTTCCTCTTCGTGGTCGTGGGGGGTTCCGTCGGCGGGGGGCTGCGCGCCCTCCGGCGGGTCCGGCACGTACAGGAGATAGTCGTCGAGCATGCGACGAGTGGTGAGGAAGCCCTCGGTGAAGAGCTCGAGCATCGGCAGGTACAGCTCGTTCATGAAGCGCCGCATCGCGGCGGTGACGTCCTCGGGGTCGTGCGGCGGGTCGAGCGTGACCGACAGGAGCATCGCGCCGAGGGCGGAGTAGACGAGGTAGCGCACCCGCGCGGCCTCGTCGCGGCTCGGCGTCACGACGCCGTCGCGCACCGCCTCGGCGGTGTACTCCTCGGCGTCGGCGATCATGTGCTCGGTGAACTCGCGGCCCACCGCGCCGCCGGCCTGCAACGAGCGCAGCACGTAGGCGACGAGCGGGGCGTACTGGTCCGCCGCGGAGAGCACCTGGAGCAGGTTGCCGCCGGCGGCCCGCCCGATGGAGTCGCGCTTGACGTCGCGGATCCAGGCGAGCACGTACTCGTCGCAGGCGAGGTGCAGCTTGTCCTTGGACCCGAAGTGGTGGATGACGAGCGCCGCGCTCACCCCCGCGTCCGCGGCGATCGCGCGCACGGACGCGCCGAACCCGGAGCGCGCGAAGCGGAGCATCGCGGCGTCGAGGATCCGGCCGCGCGTGGTGCCGTCGGGCACGGGCACGAGCGGCCCGCGGGCCTCTGCCGGGTCCGTCGTCGGCTCCTCGGGAGCGGCACGCCCTGAGGGGGCGGCATCTCCTGAGGAAACGGCATCCACTGAACGCATGTTCAACAGACTAAACACGTGTTCAACCAGTGCGCAAGATCCCTCGCGGGGGCCCGCACGGCAGGATCGACACGTGACCCAGCTCGCGCGCCGCCTCGGCACCGCCGACGCCGTCGTGATCGGCCTGTCCTCGATGATCGGGGCCGGCGTGTTCGCCGCGTTCTCCCCCGCCGCCGCGGCCGTGCTGCCCGCCGGGACGGGCGCCGCGCTGCTGCTCGCCCTCGCGGTCGCGGCGGTCGTCGCGTACGGGAACGCGACGTCGTCCGCGCAGCTCGCGGCCCAGTACCCGGCGTCCGGCGGCACCTACGTGTACGGCCGCGAGCGCCTGGGGCCGTGGTGGGGGTTCCTCGCCGGCTGGGGGTTCGTCATCGGGAAGACGGCGAGCTGCGCGGCGATGGCGCTGACGTTCGCCGCGTACGCCGCCCCGCCCGGGTGGGAGCGGCCCGTGGCGGCGCTCGCCGTCGTCGCGCTGGCGGCCGTGAACTACCGCGGAGTCACCCGCACCGCGCGGCTCGCCCGGTGGATCGTCGTCGTCGTGCTGCTCGCCCTGGCCGTGACGGTCGCCGTCGCGCTCGCCACCGGCTCCCCCGACGTCGCACGCCTCAGCGGCCGCGACGCCGGGACGGACGGCACGACGACCGCGGGCTGGTACGGGGTGCTGCAGGCTGCGGGCCTGCTGTTCTTCGCCTTCGCGGGGTACGCGCGCGTCGCGACGCTCGGCGAGGAGGTGCGCGACCCCGCCCGCAGCATCCCGCGCGCGATCGTCGGGGCGCTGGGCGGCGCCGTCGTGATCTACGCGGTCGTGGCGGTCATGCTGCTCACGGTGCTCGGCCTCGCGGGGACGGCGGCGGCCCCGGCGCCACTGGCCGCGGCGGTCGCCGGGACGCCGTGGGCGGGCGTCGTCGTGCAGGTCGGAGCGGCGGCCGCGTCGCTCGGCGCGCTGCTCGCCCTCGTCGCCGGCGTGGGCCGCACCGCGCTCGCGATGGCGCGCGAGGACGACCTGCCGCGGTCGCTCGCCGCCGTGCACCCCCAGTTCCGGGTGCCGCACCGGGCCGAGGTGGCCGTGGCCGTCGTCGTGGTCGCGCTGGTGCTCACGGTGGACCTGCGGGGCGCGATCGGGTTCTCGTCGTTCGGCGTGCTCGTGTACTACGCGGTGGCGAACCTCGCCGCGTGGACCCAGAGCGCGCCGCACCGCCGGTACCCGCGGGCCCTGCAGGTCGTCGGGCTGGCCGGGTGCGTGGTGCTGTGCGCGACGCTGCCCGTCGCCGCGGTGCTCACCGGCGCCGCCGTGCTCGCCGCCGGGCTCGCGCTGCGGTGGGCGCGGCTGCGGCGCGACGCGGCCTGACCCCGCGCGATCCACTCGGCGCCACGTGGCACGTGCCACGTGCCACGATGAGCCGGTGCGTCTGTGGTCCCTGGCCCCCGACTACCTCGACCGGCAGGGCCTGACGGCCTGCTGGCGCGAGGCGCTGCTCGCGCAGGCCGTGCTCGCGGGCCGCACGCGCGGCTACCGCAACCACAGCCAGCTGGTCCGCTTCCGCGCGACCCCGGACCCGCTCGCGGCCGTCGGCGCGTACCTCGCCGCCGTCGCCGACGAGGCCACCGACCGCGGGTACGCGTTCGACCGCGCCCGCATCCTCGAGGCGCCCCGAGCGGACCGGCCCGTCCCCACCCTGCCCGTGACCGAGGGGCAGCTCGCGTTCGAGCGCGCGCACCTGCTCGCCAAGCTGCGGGCGCGCACCCCGGAGCGGGCGGGAGCGCTGGCGGACGCCGACGCCGTCCGGACCCACCCGCTCTTCACGACCGTCCCCGGCGAGCGCGAGGAGTGGGAGCGCGGCTGAGCCGCACGACAACCTCAGAGCCAGCCCAGGGCGACGGCCATGAGCAGCTGCGTGACGAGGAACCCGGTGACGAGGTTGAGCCACAGGAATCGCCGCCATCCGGCGTGGGCCTCCTCGCAGCGGGGGTCGGGGAGGCTGCGGTAGGGCGCGATGCTCACGACGTACGGCGCGACCAGGACGGCGGCCCACGCGACGGGTGGGCCGCCCAGCAGGAGCACGACGCCGGCGGCGAGGTAGAGCGCCATCGCCCCGCGCACGGTGCGGGCGGCGCCCAGCCACGTGGCGACCGAGCCGATCCCGGCCGCCCGGTCCGCCTCGACGTCCTGCACGGCGCCGAACGCCTGCGACGCCATGCCCCAGAGGAAGAACCCGGCCAGGGCGGCGAGCACGGGCCCGGTGAGCGTGCCGCCCGCCAGCGCCAGCCCGAACACGGCGGGGCTCACGAAGTGCGTGCTCGACGTGGCCGAGTCGAGCACCGGCCGCTCCTTGAACCGCAGCCCCGGCGCGGAGTACGCGACGACGGCGAACACGCTCACCGCAAGGACCGCCGTGGACGCCACCGACCCGACCACGACCAGATAGACGAGGAACGGGACGTTGCTCAACACGGCGGCCCGCACGGTGAGGCGGTGCCAGCGGCGCGACAGCACGACGCCCTCGATGCCGCCCTTGCGGGGGTTGCGCAGGTCCGACTCGTAGTCCCACACGTCGTTCAGGCCGTACATCAGCAGGTTGTACGGGACGAGGAAGTAGAGGGTGCCGACCACGAGCTCCGACACCCCGACGCGCCCGGCGCCGCTGGCCATCAGGTACGCGGCCGCGAACGGGTAGGCCGTGTTCACCCAGCTCACGGGCCGCGACGAGCCCAGCACCTGGCGCCACGCCGCGGCCGCTCCGGACGCCGTCCCCGACGTCGCCCCGGTCTCCGTCCGCGTCATCACTCGCCCCTCTGTTCGGCGCGCGCCCCGGCACGCCCGCCGTCCCCGGCCAGCGCCCACAGCGCGGGCAGCAGCAGCGCCGCGACGACCGGCCAGGCGAGGTCCTCGACCGGCGTGAGCCACAGCCGCACGCCCAGCAGCGCCGTCTCGCCGTACCGGAACAGGTCGGCCGCGATCATCAGGCTGTCGAAGACGACCGTGAGCGCCACGAGCGCGGCCGCGGCGAGCGCCGTCGCCGCCCACCAGCGGGCGCCGAGGCCCCGCACCACGGTCGCGACGAGCGCGACGACGAGCGCCCCCACGACGGCGGCCACGGCGAGTCCGGCGTACGTCATCGCCCCACCCCCGGTCGGGCGAGGCCGCGCCGCACCAGCCCGTGCAACACGAGGGCGAGGTAGCAGAGGAACAGCACGAAGAAGAGCTCCTCGAGGGGCAGGTGCGGTGCGAGCTCGACGCCGACCGTCGTGCCCGCGCCGCCGCGGGAGTAGAAGCCGTGGGCGATGGCGACGGCGTCCCAGGCGAGGAAGAACACCGTCCCCGCGAGGAGCACCGCCGCGGCGCGCCCCGGGTGCGCGGACCAGAGCACGAGGCGCGCCCTGCGGTCGACGAGCGCAGTGCCCGCCAGGGCGCCGAGCAGCAGCCCGAGGTAGAGGAACGAGGTCCCAGTCAGGGCGATCACTCCCCGGGGTGGAGGGCCGGCCGGGTCACGGGGAGCGGGTCGGCACTCGTGTCCCCGCGGACCCGCTTGACGGCGAGCTCGGCGCTGATGAGGCACATGGGCAGCCCGACGCCCGGGATGGTGGAGCCGCCCGCGTGGAGCAGGCCCGCGACCTTCCGCGACCGGTTCCCCGCCCGGAACATCGCGCTCTGGCGCAGCGTGTGCGCGGGGCCGAGCATGCCGCCGGACCAGGACGAGAGGTCGGCGGCGAAGTCGCCCGGACCGACGGTGCGCCGCACCACGATCCGCTCGCGCAGGTCCGGCACCCCTGCCCAGGCCGCCACCCGGTCGATGGCGGCGTCCGCGACGGCCTCGACGGCGGCGTCGCCCGTGCCGTCCTCGCCGCCGCGCCCGAGCCCCGGGTCGGCGGGCACGGGGACGAGCAGGAACAGGTTCTCGTGCCCCGGCGGGGCCACGGAGGGGTCGGTGCGCGAAGGTGCGCAGACGTACACGGACGCCGGGTCGGGCACGCGCCCGGCGGCGATCGCGCCGAAGTTCTCCTCCCAGTCCGCGGCGAAGAACAGCGCGTGGTGCGGCAGCTGCGGCACCCGGCCGCGCACGCCGAGCATCACCAGGACGCCGCCGGGGCCGGGGTCGCGGCGCGACCACCAGCCCGGGGAGCGGTCTCGCAGGTCGGGCGGCAGCAGGTCGGACTCGACGTGGTGCAGGTCGGCGGCGGTGACGACGACGTCGGCCGGGGCATGTCTCGCCGTGCCGGCGGAGTCCTCCCACCGCACCCCCGTGACCGACGCCCGAGGACGGCGCGGGCCGGGGACGGGGAGTCCGGTCCGCACCACCCCCGGCGCGGCCCCGACGGCCGTGGTGGTGATCGCGGTCGCCCGGGCGCGGGTGCGCAGGGTGACCCCCGCGCCGACCGCGAGCGACGCGACCGCGTCGACCACGCGTGCGAACCCCCCCAGCGGGTAGCGCACGCCGCCGTCGAGATCGAGGGCGCTCATCAGGTGGTACATGCTCGGTGCCTTGCCGGGCGACGAGCCGAGGAAGACCGCGGGGTAGCCCAGCACCTGCCGCAGGCGCCGGTCCCGGAAGCTCGCCGACACCCGCCGCTCGAGCGACGTGCCGAGCAGGGGCACCAGCCGGTGCCACCGCGCCGCGACGTCGCGGTGCGCGAACGGCCGCCACGACGCGAACGTCGTGTACAGGAAGTGCCGCAGGGCCATGTCGTAGGTGTCGTGCGCGGAGTCGAGGTAGCGCTCCAGCCGCGCGCCCGCCCCGGGCTCGATCGCCTCGAACGCCGCCACGTTGGCCGCGCGGTCCGGCGAGACGTCGAGGGACCGGTCGTGCCCCTCGAAGAAGACGCGGTACGCCGGGTCGAGGCCGACGAGGTCGAGCTCGTCGTCCGCGGTGGTCCCCATGAGCCGGAACCAGTGGTCGAAGACCTCCGGCATGAGGTACCACGACGGCCCCGTGTCGAACCGGAAGCCGTCCCGCTCCCACGACCCTGCGCGGCCGCCCACGACGGCGTGCCGCTCCAGGACCTCCACCTCGTGACCGTCGCGCGCGAGCAGGCCCGCCGTCGCCAGCCCGGCGATCCCCGCCCCGACCACCACGACCCTCACCGCAGCACGTCCTTCACGAGGACCCCGGCCACCACCCTCGCCTTGACCGGGCCGGGGACCCGTACGCGCTCCCGCCGGATCGTGGCGGCCGGCATGGCCCCGAGCCGGCGGGACAGCTCCGCGAACAGGTCGTGCGCGACGCGCACGGCTCGGCGCGAGGTCCGAGGGAGCCTGTCGATCGCGACGGACGCGGCCGCGAGGTCGGCATCGACGTCGGCGAGCAGCCGGTCCCGCGCGGCGTCGTCGAAGGCGTCGACGTCGAGGCCCGGGAAGTAGGAGCGGCCCCGCTCGTCCACATCCTCCGCCAGGTCGCGCAGGAAGTTGACCTTCTGGAACGCCGCCCCGAGCCGGGCCGCGCCCGGGGCCAACCGGTCGTAGGCCGCGTCGTCCCCCGCGACGAACACCCGCAGGCACATCAGGCCCACCACCTCGGCCGAGCCGTGCACGTAGGCGGCGAAGCTCGCCTCGTCGTGGGCGGTGACGGTGAGGTCTGCCCGCATCGACGCGAAGAACGGCGCCACCAGGTCGTCGCCGATGCCGTACCGCCGCGCCGTCCGCGCGAACGCGTGCACCACGAGGTTGCTGCTGCGCCCGCACGCCGTCGCACGGGCGACCTCGCGCTCGAGGTCGTCGAGCAGCGCGGCGCGCGCCTCGGCGCCGAGGCCTGGGCGGACGTCGTCGACGATCTCGTCGGCGACGCGGACCAGCGCGTACACCGACCGCACCGGGTCGCGCACGGCGTCGCCCAGCAGGCGGCAGGCCCAGCCGAAGGACGAGGAGTACGCCCGGATGACGACGGCGGCGCTGCGCACCGCGACGGCGTCGTACAGGGCGTCGGCGGCGGGGACGGCAGGAACGGCCGGACCCGCGGCAGTGCCGGCGAGGACGGGGTCGCAGCCGGTCGCGGCGGGCCGGGGGGCGGCCGGGACGGCGCTCATGCCGCGCTCGGGGAGTCGTCGGGGACGGGTCCGGCCACGCGGGCGGCGAGCGCACCGAGGCCGAGGTCCTCGCCGAGGCCGACGGCGTCGCGCTCGAGGGCTCTCGCCAGCGCCTCGACGGCCGCGCGGGCGCCGCAGGCCTCGAGCAACGCCCGCGCGCGGTCCAGCTCGGGCTCCGTCGCGTCGGGGTGGCCCAGCACCGTGCTCAACTCCTCCCACGCCCACGTCCCGCGCGCGAGCGCCACGAGCGGGGTGCACTTGCCCTCGCGCAGGTCGGACGCGTTGCTCTTGCCGGTCTCCGCCGGATCGCCGAACACGCCGTCGAGGTCGTCCCGGAGCTGGAACGCGACGCCCAGGTCGCGCCCGAGGCGCCGGACGCCGTCGTCGAGGTCCTCGCGGCCCGCGAGGATCGCGGCCGCGCGCAGCGGGAGCTGGAAGCTGTACACGGCCGTCTTGCGCTCGGCCGTGATCAGCACCTCGTCGAGGTCGGCGCAGGAGGAGCCCAGGCTGAGGCGGACGTCCGCGAGCTCGCCGTCCGCCGTGAGGTGCATGGCCTCGTCCAGGACGTCGAGGAGGAGCTCGGTGGTCGCCGGCGCCGCCCCGCACAGCGCGACCGCCCGGACGGCGGCGGCGAGCGCCAGGTCGCCGGCGAGGATGCCGGCCGCCGCGCCGTAGTCGCGGGCATGCCCGGGGTCCACCCCGGACTCGAGGGCCTGAGCGGCGTGCGTGCCGGCCACGTTCGGGCGGCCCCGGCGGGTGTCGGCGCCGTCGATGACGTCGTCGTGCACGAGGAACGCGTGGTGGAGCAGCTCGACGGCGGCGCCGACACGCACCGCGACCTCCCGCGGCTCGGGCGGCGCCGCACCGGCGAGGGCGTCGTAGGCCTCCAGGAGGATCCGCGGCCGCAGCCGCTTGCCCCCGCGGCTCGTCCCCCGCAGCGCGCCCCACAGGAGGGTGCCGCCGCGGCGGTCGCCCGCGGCGAGCAGGCTCTCGACGGCTCCCTCGACGGTGCCATCCACGCCATCCACGCGATCGACGGCGTCGGGGGTCGGGTGCGGCACGGTCCACCTCCTGATCGGCAATATATCTAGCCTAGCAAGATACTAGCCATAGGAGGTAGTCGTATGATGGGCGCGTGACCGAGGCACCCGGGGACGGCTCGTCGTACTGGTACGGGACGCAGGACGCGGAGCCGCGCCGCCTGCTCGAAGCCCTGCGCGCCTTCCGGCGCTCCGACGAGTCGATGCGGCGCCGTGCCGGCCGCGACATGGGCATGAACCTCACCGACCTCCGCGCCCTCCAGCACGTCATCGCGTGCCAGCAGCGGGGCGACCCGGCCACGCCGCGCGGGATCGCGGAGTACCTCGCGATCTCCACCGCCTCCACGACCAAGCTGCTCGATCGGCTGGTCGCGTCGGGCCACCTCGAGCGGCACCCGCACCCGTCCGACCGCCGGTCGGTGGTCGTCGTCGCCTCCGCCGCGGCGCACGCCGAGGTGCGCGAGCGCCTCACCCATGTGCACGACCGCATGCTCGAGATCGCGCGGGCCGTCCCCGCGCACTGCCGCCCCGCCGTCCGGGGGTTCCTGCTCGCCATGGCGGCGGAGGCCGAGGCGGAGGCCGACGACGCGGCCGGCACCGTCGTCGGTGAGACGTCCGACTGAGCGACGTCCGACTGAGCGACGTCCGACTGAGCGACGTCCGACTGAGCGACGTCCGACTGAGCGGCGCCTCTCCTCAGTCGCGCGGGGCCCCGGCCGGGCGCACCCGCAGCACGACCGCCGCGCCGAGCACGACGCCGCCGCCGGGCTCGCGCCTGCGCCCCACGATGCGATCGCCCGCCGAATGTTGCTAGCCTGGCTAGCAACTTGTCGAAGGCCGGGTCCGCGCGTCCGGCCCGACACGCACGAGAGGCAGGTGGGCACATGCCGTCCGGACCGCCGTCCGACGCCCTCGTCCTGGTCACGGGGGCGACCGGCTACATCGGCGGGCGCCTCGTGCCCGAGCTCCTCGCCGCCGGGTACCGCGTCCGTGTGCTCGCCCGGCACCCCGATCGGCTCACCGCCCGCGAGTGGGCCGACGCCGTCGACGTCGTGACCGGCGACGCCGGCTCCCGCGACGACCTGCGCCGCGCCCTGGACGGCGTGGAGGTGGCGTACTACCTCATCCACGCCCTCGGAGCCGGGCCCGGGTTCGCCGACACCGACCGCCGCACCGCCGCCGGCTTCGCGTCCGCCGCCGCCGAGGCCGGGCTGCGCCGCGTCGTCTACCTGGGCGGGCTGTACCCCGACACCGACGACCTGTCGCCCCACCTGCGCTCCCGCCGGGAGGTCGAGGAGATCCTGCTCGCCGGCGAGGTGCCCACCGTCGTGCTGCGGGCCGCCGTGATCCTGGGCTCCGGGAGCGCGTCGTTCGAGATGATGCGCTACCTCACCGAGCGGCTGCCGGTGATGGTCGCGCCGCGGTGGATCGACAACCGCATCCAGCCCGTCGCCGTCCGCGACGTGCTGCGCTACCTGGTCGGGGCCGCGTCGATCCCCGCCGAGGTCAGCCGCGGGTTCGACATCGGCGGCCCCGACGTCCTCACCTACCGCCGCATGATGCAGCGCTACGCCGCCGTCGCCGGGCTGCGGCCGCGCGTGATCGGCGCCGTCCCCGTGCTGACGCCGCGGCTCGCGAGCCTGTGGGTCGGGCTCGTCACCCCGGTGCCGCCGGCGATCGCCCGCCCCCTCGTCGGGTCGCTGGTGCACGAGGTCGTGGCGCGCGACCACGACATCGTCGCGTACGTCCCCGACCCCCCGGGCGGGCTGATCGGCTTCGACGACGCGGTCGCCCTCGCGCTGGCCAGGATCCGCGACCTGGACGTGCGCACCAGCTGGAGCTCCGCGTCGACGCGGGGGGCGCCGTCCGACCCGCTCCCCGACGATCCGGACTGGGCCGGGGGCAGCCTGCTCGTCGACGACCGGGCGCGCGAGGTCGACACCACGCCCGAGTCGCTGTGGTCCGTGATCGAGGGGATCGGCGGGGCGCACGGCTGGTACTCGTGGCGCCTCGGCTGGGTGGCGCGGGGCCTGCTGGACCGGCTGTTCGGCGGGCCCGGCCTGCGGCGCGGGCGCCGACACCCGCACCGGCTCGAGCCCGGGGACGCGCTCGACTGGTGGCGCGTGGAGAAGGTGGTGCCCGGACGGCTGCTGCGCCTGCGGGCCGAGATGCGGCTGCCCGGCCTCGCCTGGCTGGAGCTCTCCGTCGAGGACGGTCCCGACGACCGGCCCGTGTTCCGCCAGCGCGCGATCTTCTCGCCCCGCGGCCTGCCCGGTCAGCTCTACTGGTGGGGCATCAGCCCGTTCCACGGCGTCGTGTTCGGCGGGATGCAGCGCAACATCGCCCGCGCCGCGCACGAGCACGCCGTGTCCGCCTGACGGCGCCCCGGGGCGGTCAGTGCCGGGCGCGACGCGCGCCGAGCGGGCCGCCGAAGACCATCGAGATGCCGATGACGTAGCCGACGTCGTACCAGTTGCCGTTGTTGTGCACCTCGTACACCGACACCGAGTCGGTGAACAGCGACACGACGAACGTGACCGGCAGGATCATGCCCTGCCACAGGCCCCACCAGAACCCGTACGGGCCCTGCCCACCGATCGTCGACGTGTCGACGCCCGGGTTCGGTCCCGCGGCGCACGCGCCGAGGAGCAGGAGCGCCACGCCCGCGACGACCACCGTCGTCACGACGCGCGCCCGCCGGTCGGTGGGCTGCTGCCGGTCCATGCGACCCACGATCGCACCGGCCCGACGGCGTCGCGCGGCGAGCGTCGGTGGGTCGCGGGAGGGTGGACGGCATGAGCGACGAGACGACGCCGACGAAGGTGGCGACCCTGGACGCCGTGGTGTTCGACACCCCGGACACGCGGGCGGCGGCCGAGTTCTGGCGCGAGCTGACCGGCGGCAAGGTGGCCGAGGGGTACGGCGGGGACTGGATCGACGTGCACACCCCCGACGGGTGGAAGCTCGCGTTCCAGCCCGCGCCCGACCTGGTGGCGCCTCAGTGGCCCGGGCAGGAGCACCCGCAGCAGCTGCACCTCGACCTGCGCGTGCCCGACGTCGCCGCCGCCGTGGAGCGCGCCGTCGGGCTCGGCGCCACGGTGCTGCGGGAGAACCCCGAGTGGACCACCCTCGCCGACCCGGCGGGGCACCCCTTCGACCTGTGCCACGCCGCCGACAACGACGGGCTCACCGTCATGGGCGTGACCTTCGACGTCCCCGACGCCTCCGCGGCCGCGGCGTTCTGGTCCGGCGTCCTCGGCGACCCGGTGGTGTACGACGCCGAGGGCATGGCGATGCTCGGCGGCACCAAGGCTCTGCTGTTCCAGCAGGTGGAGGGCTACCGGCCCCCGCACTGGCCCGACCCGGCGCACCCGCAGCAGCTGCACCTCGACCTCGTCGTGGGGCCCCGGACGCTGGACGACGCGGAGGCGGCGGCGCTCGCGGTCGGCGCCGAGCGCCTGCCCGGGGGCGAGGACACGTTCCGGGTGTTCGCCGACCCCGCCGGGCACCCGTTCTGCCTCTGCCGGTCCTGAGGCACCAGTCCTGACACACCGGTCCGCGGCACCGGCCCCGACCCGAGGCGCCGACCCGCCGGGCAGGCGCTTTCCACGAGGTGCCGGCGTCCCTAAGGTGATCGGCCATGCGACCCGACCGGCTGACCCGGCACGCCCGCGACCTCACGACACGCTCCCTGGACTGGATGGACGGCCGGTGGGACCCGGCCGTCGGCCTGCTCCGCGCGCCCGAGCCGGTGGGCGGCGAGCACGCGCCCGCCGGCCACCTGGTGCGCGAGACCACCTGGTACGCCCTCGGCCTCCTCGTGCGCGACGCCCCCGCACGGGACGGCGCCGAGGCGGACCTCGACCGCGCCCGGCACGCCCTCGGGCGGGTGCTGGACCACCAGCTCGACGCGCCGGGCTCCCCCTTCCACGGCACGTGGCGGCGCAGCCCGCACGAGCCGGAGCCCGGCCCCGGCTCGGTCGCGTGGCGCGACTACGACCCGAACTGGCGCGAGTTCGTCGGGACGACGCTCGTGGTCCTCGCGACCGAGTTCCCCGACGCCCTCGACGGCGGACTCCGACGGCGGCTCGACGAGGCGCTGCGGCGCGCCGTCGAGGGCACGCTCGCGCGCGGCGTCGACGCGCGCTACACGAACATCGCGCTCATGACGGCGTTCCTGCTGCAGGACGCCGCGGCCCGGCTTGACGAGCCGGCGTGGGAGGCGCCCGCGGTCGGGCTCGCGGGCCAGGTGCTGGACCGGTTCCGCGTCGACGGGGCGTTCGACGAGTACAACTCCCCCACGTACTACGGCATCGACCTGGTCGCGCTCGCGCTGTGGCGGCGGTACGCACGGCTGCCGCTGCTGCGCGCCGGGGGCGCCGAGCTGGAGGCCGCCCTCTGGCGGGACACCGCCGCGCACTACCACGCGGGCCTGCGCAACCTCGCCGGCCCCTACGACCGCAGCTACGGCATGGACCTGCGGCACTACGCCTCGGGGATCGGCCTGTGGGTGTGGGCCGCCGCGGGCCGCGACGCCGCGCCGTTCCCCGCCACCGACCGGCCGTTCCGGCACGCCTGGGACCTCGCCCTCGGGCCGCTCGTCGCGGTGCTCGGCGCCGAGGTCCCGGACGACGCCCAGGCGCACCTCGAGGGCTTCCGCGGCGAGCGCCAGGTCGAGCAGGTGGTCGCGCGCGACCCGCGTCGCGTCGCCACGTCGTGGGTGGGCGACCGGCTCCTCGTCGGCGGCCAGGACGTGGGCGGCGAGCGCGGGCACCTGGGCGACCAGTTCCACCCCGCCACGCTCCACTGGCGTGTCGGCGCGGAGGGGGGCGGGGAAGGGGCGGGGCACGACATCGGCTGGGCGCGGCTGGTGAGCGATCTCGCCGTGGACGCGCGCGCCGACGGGCCCACCCTGCACCTGTCCTGCGCGCGGCACGACGGCGGGGACCTCGACCTCGCGTTCCAGGTCCGGGCGCCCGGCGCGACGGCCGCCGCGTTCGCCGCGGACCGCTGGCGCGTGCCCGGGCTGGACGTCGTCGTGACCGCCGGCGAGCCCGCCGTCGTCGAGCTCGCCGCCGTCGAGCCCGACCGGTCCGCGGACGACTCGCCCGCAGCCGACCCGGCCGCGGACGACACCTGGTGGCTGCGGTACGTCGTGCGCGACGTCGCCCCCGGGCGCGCCGTCCGGCTCCGTCTGGACCTCGCGACGCCGGACGCCACGACCACCGCGACGACCACCGGGACAGCCACCGCGACGACCGCCAGAACGGGCACCGCGCTCGGCACCGCCGTCGTCCCCGACTGGGCGGCGGTGCGGCGACGAGCGGAAGAGGCGCCGTGGGCCCGGGCCGTCCTGGACGCCGTCCGGGAGGACCACGACCACTGGCGCGACCGCCTCGCGGTGCCGCCGCCCGGCGCCGACTCGGCGTGGACGCACCACTACTTCTGCGGCGACGACGGCGCGCCGCTGCAGTTCGACCCCGCGAGCCCGGGACGGCACCGGTGCACGTCGTGCGGCCGGGAGTACGCCGGCGAGCCGTGGGACGGCGCGTGGCGCACCCGCATGCACGGCATGGCGGCCGCACAGGCGCAGCGGGCCGCGCTGCTCGCGCGCCTGTCAGACGACCCGGCCGAGGCGCGGTCCGCCGCCCGCGGACTCGACCGTCTCCTGGTCGGCTACGCCCGCGATTACGGGTCGTATGCGCCGCACGGCGTGAACGTCGGGACCGGTCGCGTGCAGCCGCAGAACCTCGACGAGGCGATCTGGGCGATCGGGCTGCTGCGCGCCGCCCGCTGGGCCGGCGACGCCCTGAGCCCGGAGGCCGACGCGGCCGCCACCCGGCTCGCGGGCGAGGTCGCGGCGCTGCTGCGCCCGCAGCTCGGCATGATCCACAACATCCACTGCTGGCTGCTGGCGGCGCTCGCCGAGTGCGCCGCCCGCACCGGGGACGCCGCGCTGCTCGCCGAGTGCCGTGACGGCGAGTTCGGGGCGGAGGCGCAGGTCCGCGAGGGCTTCGGCCCCGAGGGGCTGTGGTTCGAGATCAACCCGCACTACCACTACTACACGGTCGCGGCGCTGCTCTCGTACCTGGAGGCGGCCGGTCCCGCGGGCCTGTCCGACGAGGCCGCCGCACGCCTGGCCCGGGCCGTGTCCGCCCCGGTGCAGCTCGCGTACGACGACGGCCGCATCCCCGCCTACGCCGACGGCTGGCCCGACTGCTTCGTCGGCACCTTCGCCGAGCAGGCCGAGGCCGCGGCCGCTCTGCTGCCCGGGCACCCCGTCGCCCTCGCGCCGTTCTACGCCCACCCCCGCACCGCCCCCGTGCAGCTCTGGTTCGCGAACCAGCACACCCACGGCCCGTCGGCGCCCCTGACCGGCCGGGGCTCCGTGGCCGCCCTCGTCCACGGGCCCGACGACGTCGCCGCGGTGCCCGCCGCCCCTCCCGGGTCGTTCGTGTGGCCGCACGCCGGCATCGGCGTGCTGCGCTCGGCCGACGTGCGGCTCGCGCTGCGGTTCGGGCCGCCGTCCGGCTGGCACGACCACCACGACAAGCTCGCCGTGGACGTCAGGACCGCGGGCGGCTGGTCGAGCCTCGACCTCGGCACCAGCGGGTACGGCGCCGAGATCACCGACTGGATGCGCTCCCCGGTGGCGCACGACCTCGTCATCCTCGACGGGCTGCGCCAGCCCGACCTGGAGGGAAAGCTCGTCGAGGCCGACGACCGCCGGCTCGTCGCCGAGGCGTCCTGGGGGCCCGGCACCGTGCGGCGCGCGCTCGCTCTGGAGCCCGGCGGCTGGTCCGACGTCACCACCGTGACCGCGGCCGCCGGCACCGTCGTCGAGTGGGTCTTCCACGGCGACGGGGCGGTGCTCGCGGACGGCGCCCGCCCCGCCGAGCTCGTCGCCGTGCCCGCCGGCGTCCCTGCCGACGCCCCTGCCGACGACCCTGCCGAGGACCAGGCCGCGGACCTCGGCCACCGCTGGTTGCGGGACGTGCGCCGCGTCCCTCCCGCGCCCCGCGGCGGCGGCGTGGTCGGCGGCGGCGTGGCCGGCGACGGCGTGGCCGGTGACGGCGTAGTCGGTGACGGCGTGGTCGGTGACGGCGTGGTCCGGCTGCGCTGGGACGCAGCCGGGTCGCCGGAGCTCGCGCTGCCCGTGCCGGTCGGCGGCACCGTCGAGACGGCGGTCGCGGACGCGAACCCCACCGGCCTCCCGCTCGGCGTCGTCCGCCTGCGCGCCGTCGTGCCGGCCGGCGGGGTGCTCGAGGTCGCGGCGTCGTTCACGCTCGACGCCCGGCCACGCACCTGATCAGCATGAGTGCGGCGAGGGTCGGCGAGGGTCGGCGCGGTCAGCCCGGCAGCACGAGCGCCGGGCGGTCGGGGTGGTCGACCCGGACGACGACGTCGGCCCGCCGCTCGGGCTGTGCTTCGCGGCGGTAACGCCCGTACGCCGCGAGCGTCCACGCGTCGTCGAGCGCGGTGTTCCGCGTCTCGGTCGCGGGCCGCAGCGCGAGGTGCACGACGAGGTCCACGTCCAGCCCGCGGCCCATCGCGAGCGAGCCGTCGAGCACGACGACGGTGCCGGGCGCCGCGTCGACGTACGCGGCGCGCGTCGCGCGGTCGCTGACCGGGTCGCGCAGGCTCGGGAGCCAGCGTCCGCGTCGCACGACCGACCCCAGGACCTCGCGGTTGAGCCCGCCGACGTCGATCCACTCCTCGAGCAGGGCGTCGGGGTCGCGGCGCCCGCGCTCGAGGCGCAGCGACGCGGGACGCAGGAAGTCGCGCACCCGCACGCGCGCCACGGGCCGGCCCGCCGCGCGCAGCGGCTCGGCGAGCGCGTCGGCCAGCGCCTCCGGCCGTGTGGACGGGTGCCCGTCCACGAGCACCCGCAGGGGTCGGTCGCCGTCGGCCGCACGCTCCAGGACGCGCGCCACGACGTGCTCCACCACACCCTCCGGGGTCACCGGTTCCACGCGCACGCCGCCATGCTGCCAGGCAGTCCGTCACCGCGGCAGTTCGCGATCAGATCGGCAGTCCGAACTGCCGCCGTGATCTCAAAGTGCCGCGTCGAACGACGGATCCGCAGTCAGCGGGCGTGGTCGACGCAGCGGGTCGCGGCGGGCCGGGCCTCCAGCCGCGCGGCCGGGATGGGGCGCCCGCACACCTCGCACACGCCGTACGTGCCGGCGGCGACCCGGTCGAGCGCCGCCAGCAGCTCACGCCGCTCCGCCTCCGCGCCCGTCGCGATCGCGGCCGCCTGCTGCCGCTCCCAGGCGAGGGTCGCGCCCTCGGGATCGTGCTCGTCGTCCACGTTCGCGTCCCGGGCCGACTCGACGATCCCCGCCACCGTGCGACGCTGCGCGGCGAGCCGGGCGTCCACCTCGGCCAGACGCGCCCGCAGCCGCGCCTCGACGTCGCCGGTCGCGCGGTCGCCCTCCGTCATCCCGGCAGTCTCGCACCTGACCGAGCCATCCTTCGAGCAAGCGATCTGCCGCGTCATCCGGCCGTGTGACGCGGCAGATCGCTTGCTCGACAGGTGTCCCCGGGGTGCGTGTCGTCAGAGCGCGTGATGTGTCCAGCGGCCGGCGACGAGGGTGGCGGCAACGACGGTGGCGCGCAGCGCGGCGGCCAGGGCGGGGGCGTCGTCGTCGGGGCCGACGTCGAGGGCGAGCGGGTCGCCGTCGAGGATCGCGAGGTCCGCGGGGGTGCCGGCGGCCAGGTCGAGCGGCCGCCCGTCGACGGACGCCTCCAGAGCCGCCCGCGCGTCGATCCGCTGCTCGGGGTGCCACGGCTCGCGGCCGTCGCGGGACCGCGTGACCGCGGCGGCGAGCGCCGTCCACGGGTCGAGCGGTGCGACGGGCGCGTCGGAGCCGAGGGCGAGCCGCACCCCCGCCGCCCGCAGCTCGGCGAGCGGGAACGCGCGGGCGGTGCGGCCGGGCCACAGCTCCTCGGCGACGTCGCGGTCGTCCATGGCGTGCTCGGGCTGCACGCTCGCGGTGACGCCGAGCGCGGCGAACCGAGCGACGTCGGCGGGGCGCAGCAGCTGGGCGTGCTCCACCGAGCCGCGCGCACCGGACGCCTCGAACGCGTCCAGTGCCAGGGAGTTCGCGTGGTCGCCGATGGCGTGGATCGCGCAGCGCAGGCCGGCCGCGTGCGCGCGGGCCATGAGGGGCGCGAGCTGGTCGGTCGCGATGTTGAGGATGCCGTGGGCGTCCGGGCCGCCGACGCCCGCGTACGCGTCGAAGCAGAACGCGGTGAGCGTGTTGAGGGACCCGTCGCTGATGACCTTGAGCGGCCCCTGCGTCACGAGGTCGGAGCCCTCCGGCTCGCCGAGGACGTCGCCGGCCCGCAGCCCGGCGTCGAGCACCGCGTCCAGGTGCTGCTCCCACACGCCCGCGCGCACGCGCAGCCCGTCCCAGCCGCCCGCCACGCGGCGGCGCCAGGCGGTGAGGTTGTCCGCCACCTCGAAGTCGACGACGCCGACGACGCCGCGCTCGGCGGCGGCCCGCGCGGCCTCCGCCACCAGGGCGTCGGACACCGCGTCGTCGACGGTGACGATGCGCGGGCTGGCCGGCATCCACTCCTCCTCGCGCAGCAGCCCCGTGGGGTGGTACGCGATGCCGAGGAAGCGCAGGCCCGCCGTCGACGCCCACGCGCTGTGCAGGTCGCCGGACAGCAGCACCACCGGAACCTCGCCGGCGACGTCGTCGAGCACCGCGGCGGTCGGCTCGTCCGGCCAGGTCGCCCACCGGAAGCCGTAGCCCACCAGCGGCAGGCCGTCCGGCGGCGGCGCGGCGCGGTCGAGCCGGTCGCGCACGAGGGCGGCGGCGTGGCCCGCGCCGGTCGCCGCGGACACGTCGAGGCGCTGGCGCACCATCGCCCACTGCGTGAGGTGGGTGTGCGCGTCCCACAGCCCCGGCACGACGGTGCGGCCGTCGACGTCCACCCGCTCCGGGAGCGCCGAGACACCGACCGGCGCGGGCGTGCCCGCCGGGGTCACGGCGGCGACGCGGCCGCCGTCGAGCAGGACGTCGACGGGCCGGTCGGGGCGGCCCGCGAGGCGGGCGTTCGTCAGGAGCAGCGCGGACACGGGGCCACCGTAGCGTCGCCCGTCGGCGGGCCGAGACGCCGGCTACCGTGAGACCGTCGTACGCCGCCGCAGGTGGATGCGGTCCCGGTCGTCCTCGGCGTGGTGGGCCCGGTCGAGCCGACGAGGCAGGCCGTGCGCCGCGGTCCAGGCTAGCCACCGCGCACGCGTCGGGGGGACGTCGGGGTGGTCCAGGACGTCGAGCAGCCAGGCCGCCCTCACCCGTGTCCCCTCGTCCGCGGCACCCAGGCACGACGCCAGGCCGGCCCGCAGGCACACGCGGTCCAGCCGCAGGGCGAGCCGCGAGTAGTAGTGGTCCAACCTCTCCTGACGGCGGCGGACCACCCCGAGGAGGAGCTCCACGAGCTCGTCCTGGTACGGGTCGAGGGAGGAGGCACGGCACAGACCGCGCAGCAGGCTCTCCTTGAGGTTCCACACGTCGTAGGACGGCCCCTCCGGCAGCAGGTACACCGCGGCCGGGTGCTCGTTCTCCCAGCGCAGCCACGTGATCTGCTCTTCCGAGACGACCGGGCTGACCCCCTGGCCCCAGAGCGCGTCCACCACACGGAGCACCTCGGCCTCGCTCGGGGCGCGTCCTGCAACCCGACGCTCCCCAGCGGGGTTCTTCACCGCGCCCCCGCTCAGGCGCCGCCGGCGGCGAGCACGCGCAACGCCTCCACGACCAGCGCGTGGTCGTCGGCCTGCGCCAGGCCCGAGACGGTGACGACGCCGACGATCCCCACGCCGTCCACCCGCACGGGGAACGCGCCGCCGTGCGCGGCGTACTCCTGCAGCGGCAGCGCGTGCTTGGCGTTGAAGTCGTCGCCCTTCGCCCGGGCGCGCAGGCCCGTGAGGAACGACGACGCCCCGAACCGCTCCACCACCCGCACCTTGCGCTGCACCCACGTGTCGTTGTCCGGCGTGGTGCCCTCGCGCGCGGCGTGGAACACCTGCTGCGGGCCCTTGCGCACGTCGACCGTCACCGGCAGGCCGCGCTCCGTGGCGAGCTCGACGATCAGGCAGCCGAGCTGCCACGCGTCGTCGTGCGTGAAGCGCGTCAGCACCAGCTCGCGCTCCTGCTGCTCGACCTCGGCGACCAGGGCCGCGACGTCCTCGTTGTTCCCCGTGTTCGCCATGCGCCCAGCGTCGCACGACGCGGTGCAGGTCGCGGCGTGCCGCCCCACCGCGGACGTGTCGGTCGGTACCGTCGCTGCGTGACCCGACTGGTGCTCGTCCACGGCCGTGACCTCGCCGGACACGACCCCGACACGCTCGAGGCCCAGTGGCTGGGGGCGATGCGCGCGGGGCTCGACGCCGCGGGGTCGTCGTTCCGGCCCACCGACGCCGCGTCGTCGTTCGTGTACTACGGCGACACGCTCGCGGCGCTGGTCGGCGGCGCGGCGTCTCCTCCCGTCACGGTCCATGCGCTGCGCGCGGGCGTCCCCGGCCTACCTGGGCTGTCAGAGGGCGAACTGCGGTTCGTGCTCGACGTCGCGCGCGAGGTGCTCGCCGCAGGCGGCGCGCCCGAGGACGCGCCGGCGCCGGTCCTGGCCGAGGGGGTGGTCGGCGACGCGCTGGCGGAGGCCGTGGTCGCGACGCTGGGGCTGGTGGACCGGTTCGTGCCCGGCGTCAGCGCCGCCGTCCTGCTCACCCTGACCCGCGACGTGTACGCCTACCTGCACGACGACCACGTGCGCCGGGTGATCGACGACGGGCTCGCCGCCGCGCTGGCCGGCGACGAGCCCGCCGTCGTCGTCGCGCACTCGCTGGGCAGCGTGGTCGCGTACTCGGTGCTCGCCGCCCGGACGGACGGGCCGGACGTGCCGCTGCTGCTCACGCCGGGCTCGCCGCTCGGCATCCGCGCGATCCGCGAGGCCATGCAGGCCCGCGCGCCGTTGACGTTCCCGGCCCGCGTGGGCCGGTGGGTCAGCGCCCGCGACTCGCGCGACCTCCTCGCGCTGCGCGACCTCACGCCCGCCGCCTTCCCGCTGCCCGCGGGGTCACCCATGATCGACGTCCGGCGGGTGGACAACCGCGCGCCCGGCTACCACTCCGCGGCGGTGCGGCTCGAGGACGGCGAGTGGGCGGGATACCTCGCACTGCCGGAGGTCGCGGGGCCCGTGGGCGAGGCGATGACCCGGACCCGGTGACGTAGCGACTGGTCGTCGTCCTGGCGCAGGACGGCGACCAGTCGCTACGTCGACGTGCCCCGCCAGCCGGGGAGCAGCCGTTCGAGCGCGTCGACGAGGTCGATGGAGCTGCCGTCCTTGCCGCCCGCGCCGAGCACCAGCGGCGGCCGCTCCGGCTCGATCCGCGCGCCCCGCACCCGGTCGACCAGCGTCAGCGGGGCGGTGAGCACGTAGAAGGTGCCGTCGGTCGTGACGCCGGCGGTGCGGTCCTGGCGCAGGTACCAGCCGCGCAGCGACGTGCGCGCCGTCCCGCGGCCGCCGTAGCCCTTGACCTGCAGGTTCTCGGGTTCCAGCCCGCTGTCGGCCGCCGCGCGGACGAACTCCTGCAGCAGCGCCTCGGCCTGCCCGTGCTCGGCGTCCTGCCGCGCGCGCAGGCGCTCCGCCTGCACGCGCGCCGCCTCCGTGCGCTGCGCCGCCCAGTCGTCGCTCACCGGGGCATCCTCCCACCCGCAAAGTTGTCAGGACCACGCGCACGTATACCCGCTCGTGGCCCTGACAACTCGCAGGGTGGGTCAGAGCTCGCGGTCCGCGTAGGCGACGAGGGCGTCGCGCACGAACGTCGCGCCCTCGGTGCCGCCGTAGTTCTTCGCGAACCTGGGGTCGGCCACGTACATCTCGGCCAGCCCGACGACGTACTCCTTCGTCGGGCGCCCCCGCTCGGCGCCGGGCGTGCCCGGGATGCCGCCGAGCCAGGCGGCGTGCCGGGCGGCGAGCGCCTGCGCCTCCTCGGACGTCGGGTCGACGCCGCGGCTCGCCGCCTCGGTCCACGCCGCGGAGAGCTCCTTCGTGCGCGCCTGCCACTCCTTCTGCTTCTCGGCGCCGAGCCCGCGCCACCACGCGTCGCTCGTCGCGTACGCGTCGGCACCCCAGCGCTCGGTCACCTCCTCCTCGTGCTGCGTGTGGTCGAAGCCGTCGAGCATGTCCTCGGCCATGAGCTGTTCTCCCTTCTCGATCGCGGTCACGGTCCGCTCCACGGACGCGATCTGCCTCGACAGGCGGTCCTGCTCGGCGCGCAGCTGGCCGAGGTGGCGACGCAGGGCGCGGGCCTCGTCCGCCTGCTCGTCGAGCACCCGGCCGATGTCGGTCAGGGGCAGGCCGAGATCGCGCAGCAGCAGGATGCGCTGCAGCCGCACGACGGCGGCCGCGTCGTAGTGGCGCAGCCCGCCGGCCCCGGTCCCCGACGGCGGCAGCAGGCCGATCTGGTCGTAGTGCCGCAGGGTGCGGCTGCTGACGCCCGCGAGGCGGGCCACGTCCTGGATGGAGCGGTTCATGCCTCGACCGTAGAGATTGACGTCGCGTCAACCGCAAGAGGTGTGCCGGTGGGCGGAGATCACCCCCGGCGGGCGTTGACCGGCACCCCGCCCGGTGGGTCACTGGAAGCATGGCCCGCTCGGTCGAGACCGACTACCTGGTCGTCGGCGCCGGGGCGGCCGGGATGGCGTTCGTCGACGCGCTGGTCGACCACGACCCGACCGCGCGCACGACGCTCGTCGACCGTCGTACGGCCCCGGGCGGGCACTGGGTCGACGCCTACCCGTTCGTGCGGCTCCACCAGGCGTCGCAGCTGTACGGCGTCGCGTCCACGCTCCTCGGCACCGGCCGCGTGCAGGAGTCCGGGCCGGAGCGCGGGCTGCACGAGCGCGCCACCGGCGCGGAGATCTGCGCCTACTACGCCACGGTGCTCGCGGAGCGGTTGCTGCCGACCGGGCGCGTGGAGCTGCTCGGCGGCCACGAGTACCGCGACGGGCAGGTCCTCGACCTCGCCACCGGCCGGGAGGTCGAGGTCCGGGTGCGCCGCCGAGTCGTGGACGCGCGCTACCTCTCGCCGACGATCCCCGCCCTCACCCCGCCCCCCTTCGCCGTCGACGACGGCGTGCACGTCGTGCCCGCCGGCAGCGTGCCGGACGTCGCCGACGACGCCGCCGCGTTCGTCGTCGTCGGATCGGGCAAGACGGCGACGGACACCGTCGTCTGGCTGCTCGGTCACGGCGTGGACCCGGGCGCGATCCACTGGGTGCGCCCGCGCGAGCCGTGGATGTTCGACCGCGCCGTGATCCAGCCGGACCCGGTGGTCTTCCTCGGCATGGCGGCCACCCTCATGGCCGTGGCCGCCGACGCCACCTCGGCCGACGACCTCTTCCTGCGCCTCGAGGACGCGGGGATCATGACGCGGATCGACCCGACGGTGGTGCCGAGCATGGCGCGCACCCCGACGCTGGGTCGCTGGGAGCTCGACCTGCTGCGGTCGGTGGAGCACGTCGTGCGACAGGGCCACCTGCGCCGGGCCACGCCCGGTCGGCTGGTGCTCGACGACGGCGAGGTCACCGTGCCCCGGGACGCGGTCGTGGTGCACTGCGCGGCGCACGGCCTGCGGCAGCGCCCCGCCGTGCCGATCTGGGGCGAGCACCTCACGCTGCAGCCCGTGCGCGCGGGCTTCCCGCCGTTCTGCGGGGCCCTCGTCGGCTATGTCGAGGCCACCCGCCGCGACCGGCCGGACGCGGAGAAGAACCGGTTGTGCCTGCCGACCCCGTTCTGGAACACCCCGGACGACTGGGCCGCGTTCCAGGGCCGCGGAGCCCGGTCGGCCGCGACGTTCATGGCCGACCCGGACGTCGCCGCGTGGGCCCACTCCGTCCCGCTCAACCCTGCCCGGGTGCCGCCGGAGGCCGCGGGGCGGCCCGAGGTGCGCGCCGCAGTGGCCCGGTACCTCGAGCACGCCCCCGCGGGCATCGCGGGGCTGGAACGGATCGGCCGGGACGCCGGCGTCCGGGTCTGACCGGCGCTCAGCCCGCCAGCACCTCGCGCAGGCGGGCCGCGAACGCCGCCGGGTCGTTGTTCGGCGACCACTCGTTCACGGTGAAGCCGCCGTGGTCGCCGGGGAAGACGACGACGTCCAGGCCGAGCTCCGCGGCCAGTGCCTCGCCGCCTCGACGCGGCATCGTGCCGGGACCCGCCTCGCCGACCGCCGGGACGAGCCGCACGGTGGTGGCGCGCAGCGCGTCGAGGTCCGGCGAGAACCAGGGCAACGACTTCATGTTGCCGTTCAGCAGGAGGTCGTCGCGCGACCCGTCGTCCTCGGTCGGCATGCCGAACATGGCCGGGTCGGGAGCGGGCTGGGAGAAGTAGTCGTCGGTCAGCGGCGCGTCCTGCATGGAGAGCTGGATGAACTTCGCCATCGCCGGCCCGAACCCGTCGCGCTGGTACGTCTCGACGATGTCCTGCGTGGCCCGGCGCTGCAGGTCGCGATCCTCGAGCAGGTCCCAGAGCGGGGGCTCGTGCGCGACGACCGTGGCGAGCTCGTCGGGGTGCCGGGCGATCCACGACAGCACGTTGACGGCGCCGCCGCTGGACGCGAACACGTCGACCGGTCCGTCGCCGACCAGCGCGCGCGCCGCCTGCAGCACCCGGTGGAAGTCGTCGGCGTGGATCTCCACGGAGACCTCGCCGTCGGCGGCGAGCGTGCTGCGCTCGGTGCCGCGCGGGTCGTACGTGATGACGGCGCGGTCGTCGAGCAGATCGGCGAGCTGCTCGAAGCCGGACGCCGCCATCGGCGAGCCGAGCACGAAGACCGGGCGGTTCCCGCCGGGCTGCGCCGGCAGCCGGACGTCGTAGGTGAGGACGGCGCCGGGCACGTCCAGGGTGTGGGTGGTGAGCTCGCTCATGGTGGGGCCTCCGTGGCCGGCTGGTGTGGGTCCATCCTGTGCTGTGGGTCAGACACTGCACCAGCCCGAAAATCATCGACCGTGACCAGGCACGACGCCGCCGCACCGTTCCGGGGCCACGAGGCTGCCCCCAGGCTCGGTCCGTCCACAGATCGCCGTCGTCACCCCTCACGGCCGGCGGCCCGGCGCCAGGCTCGACGTCGGACGCCCGGCCGGGCGGCCCACCCGACCGAAGGAGCCCGCCGTGCCCGTGACGACGCTGCCCCCCACCCCACCCACGCCGGGCCCGACCCCCGGGCCGCACGCCGGGCCGCCCGAATGGGCCGCGTGGCCCGCGGCGCGGTTCACGCCGCCCGACCTCGTCGACCTGAGCACCGCGTGGACCCGCGAGCGGGACCAGGCCACCCGGCCGGGCGCACCGCACGACGACGGCCCGGGCGTCGGCTGCTCCGGCAGGCACGGCCGGCTGCTGGACGACGGCCTCGACGTGCTGCTCCAGCCCGTCCTCGCGCCGAACGCGGCGCCGGGGTACTACCCGTTCGCGGAGCTCGACGCCCGCACCGCGGCCGGCCTCCTCGACCGCCTGGACGAGGAGGAGCTCGCCACGGAACGGCAGAACCTCGGCCCCACGTTGGGCGCGGTGCTCCGAGCGGTCGTGCGGCACCCGGACCGCGTGCGCGCGCAGGGGTACGTCGTGGGCCCGCTGCGCTGCGACGAGCGGATCACCGTGACCGCGGTGCTGCTGCGCGCCGACCGTGCCCTGCGGATCGACCGCCGGCACGAGGACGGGTGCGAGTGCACCGACGTCATGGCGACGCTGGTCGCCCTCGGCGTGGACGACATGCACGCGCCGCCCGACGAGATCACCCCGTGGTGGGGGCCCGGACGTCCCGATCCCTGGTCCGCGGTGGCGGAGGAGGCCGACGGCGACCCCTGGTACCGCGCCTGGTGGGACTGACCGGTGCGCCCGGAGGAACGACCCGTGAGCCCGGACGGACCCGGGAGGATGGCCGCGTCACCGTGCGCGCGGGGCTCAGGCCGACTCGCGCACCACGAGCGAGGTGGGCAGCGTGATCGCAGCGGGCTCCTGGCCGTCGACCACCTCGAGCAGCAGTCGCACCATCTCGGCGCTGATGCGCTCGTACGGCTGGCGCATCGTGGTCAGCGGCGGGTGCAGCTGGGCGGCGACGCCGGAGTCGTCGAATCCGCCGACGGCGACCTCGTCGGGTACGGAACGCCCGGCGGCCTGCAGCGCGACGAGCGCCCCGGCGGCCATGAGGTCGGAGTGCACGAACACGGCGTCGACGTCGGGCCGGCGCTCGAGGAGCTCCGCCATCGCGAGGCGGCCGCTCTCCCGGGAGTAGTCGCCGTGCGCGACGAGCTCGGGGTCGTAGGCGTCACCGAGCACGTCGCGGTAGCCCTCCAGCCGCAGCACGCCGCCCGGGGTGTCCAAGGGGCCGGTGATGGTGGCGATGCGCCGCCGGCCCGAGTCCCACAGGTGCTGCGTCATGGTGCGGCCGCCGGAGCGGTCGTCGGCGGCGACGTAGCCGACCTTCCCCTCGTAGCCGAGCGGGACGCCGCACGCCACGGTGGGGATCTCGTGCCGCAGCAGCTCCCCCATCATCGGGTTGCCCCGGTGGGAGCTGATCAGCAGCACCCCGTCCACGTGGCCGGCCTCCAGGTACTGGGCCACGCGGCGCCGCTCCTCCGGCGTGCCGGCGACGAGCAGCACCATGGGCATCTCCCGCTCGGCGGCGGCGTGGGTGGCGCCGCGCAGCAGCAGGGAGAAGTTGGGGTCCTCGAACAGCAGGTGCTGCTCCTCGGTGAGGAGGAACGCGACCGAGTTGGCCCGCCCCGTCACCAGGGAGCGCGCGTGCGGGTTGGCGCGGTAACCGGTGGTGCGGATCGCCTCCTCCACCGCGGTGCGCGCGTCGGGGGACACCCAGTGCCCGCCGTTGATGACCCGCGAGACGGTGCCGCGCGAGACCCCCGCCACGGCCGCGACGTCGCGGATCGTGGGGCGCTTCGCCCTGCCGTCGTCGGCCCCGTGCCCACCCGTTCCCTCCACGTCGGTGAGTGTATTGACCTGTGTCGACCTCGCCCGCGTCGAACCTGCCCGCATCGAGTCTGGCCGAGCCGAATCTGGCCGAGCCGAGCTCGGCCGAGCCGCGCCGGCCCGCGCCGGCCGAGGACGATCGGTCACGACTTCACCGCGCCGGCGGCGAGGTCCACCTGCCAGAACCGCTGCAGGGCGAAGAACAGCGCCACGAGCGGGAGGATCGACAGCAGCGCGCCCGTGATCACCAGGGTGTACATGGCGGGCTGGCTGGCGCCCTGGTTGAGCAGGCCGGACAGGCCGACGGTGATCGGGAAGAGCTTGTCGTCGCCGAGCATGATGTACGGCAGCATGAAGTTGTTCCAGATCGCGACGAACTGGAACAGGAACACCGTCACCAGGCCGGGCACGAGCATGGGCACCGCCACCTGGAAGAAGGTGCGCGACTCGCTCGCGCCGTCGGTGCGGGCGGCCTCGACCACCTCGTCGGGCACGGCGGCGGCCGCGTAGATCCGGGCCAGGTAGATGCCGTACGGGCTGATGATGCTGGGCAGCAGCACCGACCAGTAGGTGTTGGTGAGGTGGAGCTCGGCCAGCAGCAGGTACTGCGGGATGGCGAGCACGATGGCGGGCACCAGCACCCCGGCCAGCAGCACGTTGAAGACGGCGTTCTTGCCGGCGAAGGAGTATTTCGCGAGGCCGTACCCGGCCATGGCCGACACCAGGGTGGACAGCACGGCCCCCACCCCCGCGTACAGGGCGGTGTTGAGCATCCAGCGCCAGAAGAGGCCGTCGCGGTAGGCGGCGAGGTCGGCGACGTTCTCGGCGAGGTGGGAGGAGGGCGCGAACGTGAAGGTGGAGAACAGCTCGGACCCTGACTTCGTCGAGGCCACCACCACCCACACGACGGGCAGCAGGCAGTACAGGGCGCCCAGCAGCAGCACGGCCGTGGCCACCGGCGAGGGGCGCGCGCCGGCGCCGCGCCAGGTGCGGCGCGTGCTGCCGGAGCGGCGTCGCGCGTCGGGCGCCGCGGGCGTGCCGGCGGACAGCGGGCTGGTCAGCGTCGTCATGTCACTTCTCCTGGCCGAAGGCGCGGGCCTGCACGAGCCGCAG
Source organism: Isoptericola sp. NPDC060185 (assembly GCF_042728595.1). Lineage (NCBI taxonomy): Bacteria > Bacillati > Actinomycetota > Actinomycetes > Micrococcales > Promicromonosporaceae > Isoptericola > Isoptericola sp. NPDC060185. The sequence goes on from NZ_JBHWYY010000005.1 coordinate 79,358, forward strand.
GAAGCCGAACGAGAGCACGAAGGTCGCGGCGGCGATGATCACCGACGTCGCGGCGGCCGAGTACAGGTCGCCGCGCGTGAACGCGTCGCGGTAGACCTTCATCAGCGGGGTCCAGGTGGTCGAGATCGAGTTGCTCAGCGGCCGCAGCGTGGTGGGCTCGGCGAACACCTGGAGCGTCGCGATCATCGAGAAGACGGCGGTCATGATGATCGACGGCGTGACGATCGGGATCTTGATCCGCCACGCCACCGCCACCTGCGACGCGCCGTCGAGCTCGGCGGCCTCGTACAGCTCCGACGGCACCGCCTTGAGCGCCGTGTAGATGACGATCATGTTGAAGCCGGTGCCGCCCCAGACCGCGATGTTCGCGACGGCGAACATCACCAGGTCGCCCTCGAACAGCGAAGGCACGTCCCAGCCGAGCGCGTCGAACAGGTCGTAGAACGGACTGACGCCGGGCAGGTAGAGGAAGCCCCACAGCAGCGACGAGATCACCGCGGGCACCGCGTACGGCAGGAAGATCGACGTCCGCGAGAACGTGCGCGCCCGCGCCCGGCGGGAGTCGAGCAGCAGCGCGAACAGCAGCGCCAGGCCGAGCATCGTGGGCACGACGAGCACGCCGTACAGCGCGACGCGGCCGACGGACGCGAGGAACTCCGGGTCGCCCAGCGCGGACGCGTAGTTGGACAGCCCCGCCCACACCTCGGTGCGCGAGCCGGATCCCAGCCCCAGCCCGCTCACCTTCTCCGTGCGGAACGACAGGTACACGGCGTACCCGATCGGCAGCGCGAGGAAGAGGACGAACAGCACGATCGCCGGCGCGAGGAAACCCCACGGCGCGAGCCGGCGGCGGCCGGACGTGCTCGGGCCGGTGGTGCGGACCGGCGGCGGTGCGGTGCGGCCGCCCGGCGGCGCGACGGTGGACGTGGTCATCTCTGCTTTCCCTCGTGGGTGCGGGACCGGGTGGGTGCGGGACCGGGTGGGTGCGGGACCGGGTGGATGCGGGACCGGGTGGGTACGGGACGGAGCGAACGCGTGGGCCGCCCGGGGTGCTGAGACCGGCCCGGGCGGCCCGCGGCGTCACTCGTCGACGGTGAAGCCCTGGTTCTTCAGGTCGTCGAGCGTGACCTTCTGCATCGCGCCGACGGCGTCGACGAACGCGCCGGCCTTCTTGGCCTTGGTCGCCTTCGCGAACTCGTCGTTGTACGCGGAGTAGGCGACGTTGATGTTCGGCCCGTACGTGAACGGCTGCACGGTCTGCGCCGTCTGCGCCGCGATCCCGTAGAAGTCCGGCTGGTTCGAGAAGAACTCCGGCGGGTCGGTGAGCACGGTGCTGCTCGCGGGGACGTCGGCCGGATAGATCCCGGTCTCGTCGACGAGCGCCTGCACGGCCTCCGGGTCGGTGTTGAGCCACGTGATGAACTCGGCGGCCTGCTCCGGGTGCGTCGACTGCGACGTCACGGCGGTCGCCGAGCCGCCCCAGGCGCCGGTCGCGGGCGAGGCCGCGTCCCACTGGGGCATGGGCGCCATCTTCCACTTCCCGGCCGTGTCGGCGGCGTTGCCCTCGAGGACCCCCGGGGCCCAGATCGCGGACAGCCAGCCCACCTGGGTGCCGTCGTTGAGGCCGGCGTTCCACTCGGGGGTGTACATCGGCTTGTTGTCGATGGCGCCCTCCTCGACCAGGCCGCCCCAGTACTCGGCGACCTTGGTCGTGGCGTCGGAGTCGATGTCCACGGACCAGGCGTCGCCGTCGATCCCGTACCAGGACGCGCCCGCCTGCTGGGTGAGCCCGGCGAACCAGCCGGCGTCGTTCGCGGAGAACGTGCCGAGGTAGGCCTTCGGGTCGGCCTCGTGCACCTTCCGTGCGGCGTCCGCGTACTCGTCCCAGGTGGTGGGGACGTCGATGCCGAGCTTCTCGAAGATGTCGGCCCGGTAGTAGAACTGCATGGGCCCGGAGTCCTGCGGCACCGCGTAGACGGCGTCCGACCCGAGCGTGACGGCGTTCCAGACGCCGTCGGCGAAGTGGTCGGCGACGTCCTCGCCGAGAGAGCCGGAGAGGTCCGCGAGCGCGTCCGAGGACACGAGCTGCGGGATCTTCTGGTACTCGGCCTGCATGATGTCGGGCGCGCCCGAGCCGGCCTTGATCGCGGTGAGCAGCTTGGTGACCGCCGGGTCCCCGCCGTCCTGCTTGTTCACCGTGACGGTGATGTCGGGGTGGTCGGCGTTCCAGAGGTCGACGACCTTCTCCATGTTGGGGGTCCACGTCCAGAACGTGAGCTCGACGGGACCCGTGGCCGACGCGCCGTCCGAGCCGGCGTCGTCACCGCCGCCGGAGCAGGCGGACGCGACCAGCGCGGTGGCAGCGGCGAGGGCCGCGATCCGGGTGCCTGTGGACAGGCGCATGACTCCTCCTCGTCAAGGACCATCGCACCGCCGCGTCGGGCAGGAGACCGGGCGACTCACGACAGTGTGGCTGTGCACGGTCACAGTAGCCGGACGCCGTGAGCGATTGTCAACTTCGGGTTTCGTGGTGTTACCTAGTCGTTGCGCGGCCACGACGCCTGTGACCGCGCACAGCATCGACGCGAGGAGCGCCACCCATGCCCGACGCCACGCCCCACGGCGCCCCGTCCTTCGAGGCCACGGTCTCCGACGCGGCCACCGGGGCCCGGCCCGCCCCCTTCCGCCCCGGCCCCGACTTCGAGGGCTGGCTGCCCGGGGTCGACGAGATCTGCTACGGCGGCGACTACAACCCCGAGCAGTGGCCGGAGGAGACGTGGGCGCAGGACGTCGACCTCATGCGGCAGGCGGGCGTCAACCTGGTGAGCGTCGGCATCTGGAGCTGGGCCCTGCTCGAGCCGCGGGAGGGCGAGCTCGACCTCGGCTGGCTCGACCGGCTGCTCGACCTGCTGCACGCGAACGGCATCCGCGTCGACCTCGGCACGCCCACCGCGTCGCCGCCCTCGTGGTTCTTCCGCACCTACCCGGACTCGCGCGTCGTGACGCGCGAGGGCACCGTGCTGGAGTTCGGCTCCCGCGGCGCCGCCGCGCCGTCCTCCCCCGCGTACCGCCGCGCCGCCACCCGCATCGCGGGCGCGCTCGCCGAGCGCTACGGGCGGCACCCCGCCGTCGTGCTGTGGCACGTGCACAACGAGTACGGCGCACCGGTCTCCGACGACTACTCCGACCACGCCCAGCGCGCCTGGCGCCTGTGGCTGCGGGCCCGGTACGGCACCCTCGACGCGCTCAACGCGGCCTGGGGCACCCGGTTCTGGGGCCAGGTCTACGGCGAGTGGGAGCACGTCGTCGCGCCGTCGGCCACGCCCACCGTGGCCAACCCGGCCATGCGCCTCGACTACGCCCGCTTCACCGACGCGATGCTGCGCGAGTGCTTCGTGGCCGAGCGCGACGCGATCCGCTCCCACTCCGACGTGCCGATCACCACCAACTTCATGGCGACGGCCTGCCCGTCGACCGACCTGTGGGCGTGGGCGCGCGAGGTCGACGTCGTCTCCGACGACCACTACCTCACCGCCGCCGACCCCCGCGGCCACGTGGGCCTGGCGATGGCCGCCGACCTCACGCGGTCGGTCGCCGGCGGCAAGCCGTGGCTCCTGCTGGAGCACTCCAGCTCGGCCGTGAACTGGCAGCCCCGCAACGTGGCCAAGCGCCCCGGCGAGGAGCGCCGCAACGCCCTGTCGCACCTGGGCCGCGGCGCGGACGGGATCCTGTTCTTCCAGTGGCGAGCCTCGCGCAGCGGCGCGGAGAAGTTCCACTCGGCGATGCTCCCCCACGCCGGCACGGGCAGCCGCGTGTTCCGCGAGGTGTGCGAGCTCGGGGCCGAGCTCGGCCGCCTCGGCGAGGTGCAGGGCTCGCGCGTGCGGGCCGACGTCGCGCTGCTGTGGGACTACGAGTCCCACTGGGCGCAGGACCTCGAATGGCGGCCCAGCGTGGACGCGTCGCACCGCGAGCGCACCGAGGCGTTCTACGACCGGCTGTGGCGCGACGGCCTCACGGTCGACATGGCGCACCCGGAGCAGGACCTGTCCGGCTACCGCCTCGTCGTCGCGCCGGCGTCGTACCTGCTCACGGCGGCCGCGGCCGACAACCTCACGCGGTACGTCGAGGGCGGCGGCACCCTGCTGGTCAGCTACTTCAGCGCCGTCGTCGACGAGCACGACCGCGTGCACGAGGGCGGGTACGGCGCGCCGCTGCGCCGCGCGCTGGGGCTCACGGTCGAGGAGTTCCTGCCGCTGCGCGAGGGCGAGTCGCTGGGCGTCGTCGGGCTGTCCGACGGCACGCTGACGGGCGATGTGTGGGCCGACGACCTCTCGCTCGACGGCGCGCAGGTCGTCGCCACGTACGACGGCGGCCCGCGGCCCGGCGCCGCGGCGGTCACCCGGAACGCCCTCGGCGCGGGCACCGGCTGGTACGTCTCGACGCGGCTGGACGTCGACGGGCTGGCGCCCCTCATGGCGCGCGTGTACGACGACGCCGGGATCGCGCCGGCCGGCCTGCCGGCCGAGCTCGAGGTCGTGCGACGGCACGGGGCGGACGCCGTCTTCACGGTCGCGATCAACCACGCCGACGCCGACGCCAAGCTGCCCGACGTCGCGACCGGTAGCCACGACCTGCTCACGGGCGAGGACGTCGCCGGCACCGTCGTCGTGCCCGCCGGCGGGGCCCGCGTGCTGCGCACCCCGCTCTGACCCGCGAGTTGTCAGGGCCACACGCACTTTCTTGTGCCCCTGGTCCTGACAACTCACCACCGCAAGGAGTTGTCAGGGCCAGGAGCACGAATACGTGGCCGTGGTCCTGACAGCTCGCCCGACGCGAAAGGACGATGATGTCGCACCGCACCCGCACGATCACCACGAGCCTGCTGGCCGCCGCCCTGGCGGCCGCCCTCGCCGCACCCGCGGGAGCCGCGCCCGGCGGCCGGTCCGCCGTCGAGCCGGAGAACGCGGGGGTTCGACGCCGGCCTGGACGGCTGGTCCGTCACCGGCGACGCCGCCGCCGCGAAGGCGGAGGCCGGGGGCCGCACCGGCGACCGGCTGACGCACTGGTCGGACGCGCCGTACGAGGTCACGACGTCGCAGCGCCTCGGCCGCGTCGACAACGGCTGGTGGACGGCGAGCGCCTGGGTGAAGTCCGGCGGGCTGGACACCTCGACGCTGTCCCTGACCTGCACGGACGGCACGTCCGGCACCACCACGCTGCCGCAGACGCTCCAGGACGACGCGTGGGTGCGCGTCGCCGTCTCCGCGAAGAGCCGCGGCGGCGACTGCACGCTCGCGGTCGCGACGTCGGACGGCGCGGGCGGCGCGTGGGCGAGCGTCGACGACGTCACCGTCGAGCGCGGCCGGGTGACCCACGACGTGCGCGGCGGCGACCTCTCCGGCCTGGCGAAGAACGAGGACCACGGCGCCACGTACGCCGACGTCGACGGCACGCCCGGCGACGCGGTGGAGATCCTCGCCGACCACGGCATGAACCTCGGCCGCCTCAAGGTGTGGGTGGACCCGGCCGACGGCTACAACGAGGTGATGCACGTCGTCGCCACCGCGAAGCGCGTCCAGGCCGCGGGCATGGACGTCATGATCGACTTCCACTACTCCGACCGGTGGACCGATCCCGGCCAGCAGGGCGTGCCGGCCGCGTGGGCGGGGTCGAGCATCACCGACATGACCGACCGGCTCGCCGCGCACACCCGCGACGTGATGACTGCCCTCGTCGACGCGGGCGTCGACGTCGCGTACGCGCAGGTGGGCAACGAGATCAACCCCGGCATGCTGTGGCCGTACGGCCAGACGTGGGACGTCGACCCCGACGACGGCGTCGCCGGGGCGCAGTGGGACGCCCTCGCCGGGTTCCTCACCGCCGGGCACGACGCGGTGAAGGCCGTCTCGCCGTCGACGCGGACGATCCTGCACCTGACCAACATCAACAACGGCATCGGCGGGCTCACCTGGTGGTTCGACGAGGCCGTCGCCCGTGACGTCCCGTTCGACGTCGTCGGGCTGAGCTACTACGGCTACTGGCACGGCTCGCTCGCCGACCTGCAGGGCGCCGTCAGCACCCTGTCCGCCCGCTACGACCGCGACGTCATGGTGGTCGAGACCGCGTACCCGTTCACGCTCGACGACGACGCTCCGGCCTGGCAGAACGTCATCTCCTCTCCCGACCAGCTCGTGGCCGGGTACCCCGCGACGCCGCAGGGCCAGGCGGCGGCGTTCCGCGCCGTGCAGGACACGGTCTCCGCCGCCCCCGGCGGCCGCGGCCTCGGCGCCGTCTACTGGGAGCCGGCCTGGACGTCCGTCGAGGGCAACGGCTGGGACCCCGCCGACCCGGCCTCCGGCAACGCGTGGGAGAACCAGGCGATGTTCGACCACGACGGGCGGCTGCTCGCGCCCGTCGCGGCCACCCTCGCCGCCGACTGACCGGAGATCACGCGAGCTGTCAGGGTGAGCGCGCGGCATGCCCCGCGCTCACCCTGACAGGTCAGAGATCGTGCAGGCGGGCGGCGGCCTCGTCGCGGCGGCGGGTGGCGTCGGCGAGGGTGCGCTCGGCGCGCTGGCGGGCGACGACGGCGCCGCGCAGCTCTGCGTCGACGGCGGCGGCCTCCTCCTCCAGCTCGGCGAGACGACGGCGGACGGCGTCGCGCTCGGCGTCGGTGCGGTGGGCCACGGCCTCGATGCGCCCCACCTCCGCGGCGGCGGTGCTGCCGGCGTCGCGGGCGGCGGCGACGTCGTCCTCGGCGTCGGCGAGCTCCTGCTGGGCCTGTTCGCGCGCCTCGCGGCGGGCGGCGTCGTCGGCCGCGTCCGCCGTCGTGCGGCCGCGCTTCCTCGCGGCTCCGGGCAGGTCGGGCACGACGTGCAGGTGCCGCGCCGGGGCGTCGTCGTCGACGGGCGCGATGCCGAGCGCGTCGGGGACGGCGACGGCGGAGGCGACGTCGGCGCGCCCGATGCCGGTGGCCTGGAGGGGGCCCACCAACAGGCCGCTGCGCACCGCGCGTCCGGCGTCCGGGTCGATCATCGCGGCGGTGAGCGTGGACTCGACCTGGGCGAGGACCGCGCCGGACACCGCCGTGCCAGCCTCGACGGCGAGCGCGCGCGCCCGGGCGGCGACGGCCGCGACGAGCTGCCGCCGCTGCCGGGTGAGCTCGCGCAGGCGGGGGCCGTCGAGGTCGTCCTGCGCTGCGCGGAACGCCGCGCCGAGCTCGACGACCTGCTCCACCTGCTCGGCGTCCGCGCGCGCCAGGAGGTTCACCACCCACGCCGCCGTCGACGGCTTGCGCAGCCGCTTCACCCGGTCCGCCGCCTCGTCCTCGCCGTCGGCGCGCAGGGCGGCCGCGCGCGCGTCGCGCGCGGGGACGAAGTCGCCCGGCTCGAGCGCGTAGAGCGCCCCGGCGGCGTCCGTCAGCACCTCGGGAAGCGTGGGCACCCTCCGAGAATCGGGAACCCCACGACCTGCCGCAACCCCACCGGCGTGAGCTGTCAGGGCGAGGAGCACGTTCCGATGCACCTGGCCCTGACAACTCGCGCCTAGGATCGTTTCGATCCCCATGACAGAGAACCTTCCCCCCGCGCAGGCGTCCGCCATCACGCCTCCCGTCGACGAGCGTCGCGCCACGATCATCCTGGTCGCGATGGCGCTGTCGACGTTCCTGTTCGTCACCGTCGAGTCGCTGCCGTCCGGCCTGCTCACGCTCATGGCCCCCGACCTGGGCCGCTCGACCTCCGAGATCGGCCTCCTCGTCACCGGGTACGCCCTGGTGGTGCTGATCACGACCGTGCCGCTGGCGCACTGGGCGCGGCGGGTCCCGCGCCGCTGGGTGCTGTCCGCGTGCGCGGGCGTCGCGTCCGTCGCGACGCTGTGGGCGGCGCTCGCCCCCAGCTACGAGCAGCTCCTGGTGGCGCGGCTCGTGACGGCGACGGCGCAGGCGCTGTTCTGGGTGGCGGTGGTGCCGGCGACGACGGGACTGTTCCGGCCGGTCGTGCGCGGCAAGGTGATGGCCCGCCTGGCGCTGGGCAACTCGCTGGCGCCGGTGCTCGGCGTGCCCGCGGGCACCTGGCTCGGCGAGAACACGTCGTGGCGGTGGACGTTCGCGGCCGTCGCGGCGCTGTCGCTGGTCGTGACGTTCGTCGTCCTCGCGCTGTTCCCCACGCTCGCCCCGGCCGAGGGCGGCGCCAGCCGTTCGCCGCACCCGAGCGCGCGCCGGTTCGGGTTCCAGATGGTTACGACGGGGCTGGTGCTGACCGGCGCGTTCGGCGTCATCACGTTCGTCACGCAGTACTTCATCGACGTCACCGGCTTCGTGCAGGCCGACATGCCGCGCCTGCTCCTGCTGCAGGGCGCGGCCGGCGTGGTGGGCGCGATCATCGTCGGGCGGTTCATCGACGCGCGGCCCGTGGCGGTGCTGCTCGTGGCGCTCGCCGTGCTGACGGTCGCGCTGGTGTCGCTGTGGGCGTTCGGCGAGCAGCCCGTGGCCGCGGTCGCGTCGCTGGCGCTGTTCGGCCTGTCGTTCTCGTGCGTGCCGCCCGCGCTGTCGCACCGCGTGATGCTGGTGTCCCCCGGCTCCACCAACATGGGGGTGGCGATCTCGTCGTCCATGTTCAACGTGGGCATCGCGGCCGGCTCCGGCCTGGGCGCGGCGCTCGTCGCGGCCGTGGACGTGCGCGTCGTGCCGCTCGCGAGCGCCGTCGTCGTCGCGCTCGCCCTGCTCGTCGCGCTCGCCGAGGAACGCTTCAACCCGCGCCTGCCCGGCGCGCACTGAGGAGGTCCCGTGCACGACGACGACCGCTGCCCCTGCGGCTCCGGCGACACCTACGGCGCGTGCTGCGGCCCGCTGCACCGCGGCGAGCGCCCCGCCCCCACCGCGGAGGCGCTGATGCGCTCGCGGTACAGCGCGTTCGCCGTCGGCGACGCCGCGTACCTGCGCGCCACGTGGCACCCGCGCACCCGGCCGTCGTCGCTGGAGCTCGACGACGACCAGGAGTGGCGGCGCCTGGTGGTGCTCGCCACCCACGCGGGCGGGCCGTTCGACGACGGCGGCGAGGTCGAGTTCGTCGCCCAGTACCGGTCCGCCGCCACCGGCGCGCGCGGCCGCCTGCACGAGGTGAGCCGCTTCGTCCGCGAGGGCGGGCGCTGGTCCTACGTCGACGGCGACGTCGGGGCCTGACCCGCCCGCCCGGTCACGACGTCCGCGCCACGAGCCGGTCCTGCACGTCCGGCACGGCGTCCAGGACGACAGCGGTCAGGTCGCTGCCAGGACCACCACGTCGTCGGGCGCGAGCGGCAGGGTGGCCCCGGCGCCGGGCGTGTCGGCGGGGCCGGCCACGAGCTCGTGCCGGGCGCCGGTGAGCAGGTCGACGAGGGTGGTCGCGTCGCGCACGTGCTCCGGGCCGGCGGCGAGCGCCGCGGCGAGGTCGAGCTCCGCGGAGCGGGCCGCGCGGTTGATCGCGACCAGGGTGCCGCCCCGCCACACCGTCTCGACGTCGGGCTCCTGGCCCCCGTACGGGACGCCGGCGGCGTCGAGCGCCGCCCGCAGCACGGTGTCGAGGCCGCCGTGCTCGCCGGTGAGGTCCGCCCCGACGTACCAGGCCCCGCCCGCGCCGTGGGCGTGCTGCGCGACGGCGACGCTCCCGGCCAGCGGACCGTCGTCGTAGGTGGCGAGCACGGCGGCGCCGTCGGAGCGGGTGCGCTCGCCGAGCACCGCGGCGGTGCCGCGCAGGCCGCCGAAGCGCTCCTCGGACCACGCGACGGCGCTGCCGCCGTCGGGCAGCGGCACCCACTCCTCAGCCGAGACGCCGAGCACGTGCCGCAGCGGCGCGGGCGTCCGCCCGGCGTGCAGGTGGCCGAGACCGTCCGCGATCCCGCCGAAAGGCCCCCACACGAGGTGGCCGCCCGCTGTGACGTAGGCGTCGAGCCGGTCCGCGGCGTCCTGCTCCAGCACCGCGAGCGCCGGCGCGAGCACCACGTCGTAGTCCTCCAGCGGGTCGCCGGGCGCGACGACGTCCGCGACCACCCCGAGCCGCCACAGCGCGCGGTGCCACGCCTGCAGGGTGGCGAGCGGGTCGAGCCGCGCGGTCGGCAGTGCGACCTGCGTGGCCGCCCACCACGACGGCCAGTCCCACAGGAGCGCGACCCGGCGGTGGACGGGCTGCCCGGCGAGGCTGCGCAGCGCGCGCAGCTCGGCGCCGAGGCGCCGCACGCCGTCGTGCACCGCGGTGTCCGGCCCGGCGAGGGGCAGCATCGCCGAGTGGAAGCGCTCGGGGCCGGAGCGCGCCTGGCGCCACTGGAAGAACAGGGCGCCGTCGCAGCCGTGCGCGGCCGCCTGCAGCACCTCGGCCCGGAGCCGGGCGGGCGACTTCGTGAGGTTGTGCTCGCGCCAGCTCACGGCACTCGCCGCCTGCTCCATGCGCAGCCACGGTGCCCCGCCCGCGAGGCCGCGGGCCAGGTGGTTGACGAGCGCCGCGTCGGCCGGGGCGTCGGGCGACGCCGGGTCGGGGTACGCGTCGTCGGCGATCACGTCGAGGTCGCCGCGCCAGGCGTGCGGGTCGACGCCGCCGAAGAAGCCCATGAGGTTGGTCGTCACGGGGCGGTCCGGGTCGTGCCGCCGCACCGCCGCCTTCTGCTCGCGGTAGAGGTCGAGCAGCAGGTCGGAGGAGAAGCGGCGGAAGTCGAGCTCCTGCGACGGGTTGCGGTGGTACGGCGCGACCCGCGGCGGCAGGACCTCGGCCCAGTCGCCGTACTCCTGCGACCAGACGGTGGTGGCCCAGGCCGCGTTGAGCGCGTCGAGCGTGCCGTACCGGGCGCGCAGCCAGTCGCGGAACCGGTCGGCGCAGCGGTCGCAGAAGCAGACCTGGCCGTACTCGTTGCCCGCGTGCCACATCCGGACGGCGGGGTGCCCGGCGTAGCGGGCGGCCACCTGCTCGGCGATCGCGGTCGCCGCGGACCGGTAGGCGTCGGACGACGGGCAGAACTGGTTGCGCGACCCGTAGCTCAGCACGGTGCCGTCGGCCGTCGTCGGGAGCGACTCCGGGTGCCGGAGGCCCAGCCACGGCGGCGGCGACGCGACCGGGGTGGCGAGGTCGACGGCGATGCCGGCGTCGCGCAGGAGGTCGAGCACCTCGTCCAGCCAGCCGAAGCGGTACTCCCCCGGCCGCGGCTCGAGGTGCGACCAGCTGAAGACCCCGACGGTGACGAGGTTGACCCCCGCCTGCCGCATCAGCGCGACGTCCTCCCGCCACACCGCGGGGTCCCACTGCTCCGGGTTGTAGTCGCCTCCGTACAGCAGCCCCAGCTCGTCCGTGAGCCGTGCGAGGCCTGTCGTCATACCTGTTCCCCCGAAGTGTCGAAGCGCTTCGATCCAGCCTATCCGTCGCGTCAGCCGGGCGCGGTCGCCGGGAGGCCCGCCCGCGGGTAGGCGCGGGTCCGCTCGGAGGTGCCCATCCCCCACCGCACCGCACGGGTGGCGAGCGAGCCCGCCGGCCCGCCGAGGGCGCGCCGGAACCAGGAGTCGACGCCGAGCTCGTCGCGCACCCAGCCGGGCAGGGTCGAGACCGCGCCCGCCGCCAGCAGCGCATACGGCGGCCGCGCGGCGCGCGGCAGGGGCGGCTCGCTCAGCAGGAACCGCACCGTGTCCACCGCGGCGGGCGACGCCTCCAGCTCCGGTCGGTACGCCTCGATGGTCGCGCGCAGGTCGGCCACCGTCTCCGGCACGACGACGGCGCCCAGCGCCCGCGCGACCCGCGCCGCCTGCGCCACGTACTCGTCGGCTTCACTGCCGGTGAGCGGCCGCTCCCCGAAGCGCTGGTGCGCGGTGAGGAACGAGTCCGCCTCCGCGGCGTGCACCCAGGTCAGCAGGTGCGGGTCGCCCGCGCGGTACGGGCGGCCGTCGGGCGCCTTGCCCCGCACCCGGTCGTGCACCGACCGGATCCTGTCGATCGTCGACTGCGCGTCGTCGGCCGTGCCGAACGTCGTGGTCGCGATGAACGTGGCCGTCCGCTCCAGCCGTCCCCACGGGTCGCCGCGGTAGCCCGAGTGGCCCGCCACGCCCGCCATCGCCAGCGGGTGCAGCGACTGCAGCAGCAGCGCCCGTAGCCCGCCCACGAACATCGACGCGTCCGCGTGCACCCTCCCGATCGGGCTGTCCGGCGCGAACCACCGCGGCCCCGGCGTCAGGTGGATCCGGTCGCGCGACGCATGCGCGTCGTCGCCCGCGACCTTCTGGAACAGAGCCTCACCCAGCCGCAGCCGTAGCCGCTCCACCGGGTTCGCCGTCGTCGCCATCACGTCAGTATCGCGCCGCCCGTGTCGGGCCACGCCGGCAGGGTCGCCGCACGACGACGTCGAGCCGTGGCATCTCCGCCCCGGCCGGCATATCACTGATAACTTGTGGACATGACGAACCTCCGCGCCGAACGAGAGCGGGCCGGGCTCACGCAGGCACGCCTGGCGGAGCTCGCCGGCATCGCGCCGTCCAACCTGTCTGCGTACGAGTCCGGCAAACGGCCGGTGTCCCCGGCGATGATCGAGCGCATTCGCGGCGCGATGGTCCGACCGTCCGACCGGCTTCGCGAGAAGCGAGACGAGGTGCTGACGATCATCAGCCGCAACGGCGGCGTGAACCCGCGGGTGTTCGGCTCGGTGGCGCGCGGCGACGACACCCCCGCGAGCGACATCGACCTCCTCGTCGACGTCGACCCTCGGAACGCCTGGCGCTTCGTGTCCACCCCGCGGGAGTTGTCCGAGCTGCTCGGCGTCCACGTCGACGTCGTCACCGAGCGCGGCCTGCGCGCCAAGCACCAGGACGTCCTCGCCGAGGCCGTCCCCCTGTGAACGCCCGCACACGACGGTGGCTGGGCGACCTCGTCGACCATGCCGCCACGGTGGAGCGCCTGGTCGACCGCGGCAAGGACGCCTACGACGCCGACGAGATGCTGCGCTACGCCGCCGAGGACCTCCTCATCCGGCTCGGCGAGTGCGTGAGCCGCATCGACCGCGACGACCGCGCGTTCGTCGACGCCCACCCCGACCTCGAGCTGCGCCGGATCAAGGACGCGCGCAACGTCATCGCGCACGGGTACGACGTCGTCGACACCGAGCTGCTGTGGGCGATCCTGTCCGTCAACATCCCGGAGGTCGCGCGACGCGTGGCCGACCTCCTCGCCCAAGAGCCCAGCCGCTGACCCACGCCCCGTGGCGCGGCGGGGACGGTCACACCGCGACGACCCGCCCGCCGCGCTCGGCGAGCACGCCCTCGCGGACGGCGGCGGCGAGAACCCCCTCCAGCCGGTCGCGCACCTGCGCACCGAGGCGGACGACGCCGAACGTGCGCGCGGTCTCGCGCAACGCGTCGGCGGCGGACACGCCGTGCGCGGCCCGCACCACCGCGACCATCGCGTTCCGCAGCTCCGGGTAGGGGACGTCGGCGATGTCGCGCTTCGCGCCCTGCTCCGGCGCGCGGACCATGTCATAGGCGGCCGGATCCACGCCGTCGGGCCAGACCACGACGTCCCCGTTGGCGGCCTCGCGCGCCAGCCCGCGCGGCACCAGCCCGACGAGCTGCACGCGCCGCGACTCCCGCAGCCGGGTCAGCCCGAACCGCGCCGCGACGACCCGCGCGAGCCGGTCCGCCAGGACCGGCCCCTCGACCCGCACGACGTCGGCGATCTCCGCCCGGACCCGGGCGCGGGCTCGGGCGCCGTCGTCGTCCAGCAGCAGGGCGTCGTGCCGCGCCTTCGCGTCTGCGGGGCGGAACGTGGCCGACGGTGTCGCTGACGGCCCCTCGGACGGCGCAGCGACCGGCCTCGCGACCGGCGTGGCGACCGGCGCCGTGGGCACCGACCGCACGGGCACCGGCTCTCTCGCACTCCCCGCAGGAGCGACGAGCGCAGGATCGGCAGACGCGGGATCGACGAGCGCGGGGGGAACGGCCGCGGTGGCGGCGGGCGGCGAGGCCCCGGCCGGCGGTCCGACAGGCGGCGCGAGATGCGCGCCGTGGGCGTGCACGCCACTGGCCCCGGGGCGCGTCGGTTCCTGCCCGGCGGGCGGCGCCCCGGCGGCCGCGGCGACGACGGCGGCGACCACCGGTTCGCGGTCGCGCGCCCACGTGGGCAGCCAGATCCGCTCCACGCGCGACCAGCCCATGCGGCCGGTGAGCACGGCGGTCGGCAGGCCCTCCCGGTCCCCGACGCTGCTCCGGGCCGCCCACACGGGCCCGTCGAGCATGACCGCCACCCAGGCCAGCCCCGGCTCGGCGCGCACCGCGAGGTCGACGGTGAAGTCGGACAGCCCGACGCCGGTGCGCACCTCGAGCCCGGCGGCGCGGAGCGTGGCGGCGACGTCGTCGAGGTGGCGGTCCCGGGCGCCGGCGCGCCGCAGGCCGGCCGACTCGACGCCGTCGCGCGCGGCGAGGAGGTAGTCCTTGAGGTCCGCGAGGCCGGTGGAGGTCGACGCCGTGAGGTCGAGCTGGTGCGGCTCGAACGAGCAGAACACGACGACCTTCTCCTTGGCGCGCGTGACCGCGACGTTGAGCCGCCGCTCGCCGCCGGCCCGGCTGAGCGGCCCCCAGTTGAGCGGCACCTGGCCGCGCGCGTCGGCGGCGAACGCGAGGGTGAACAGCACGACGTCCCGCTCGTCGCCCTGCACGTTCTCGAGGTTCTTGACGAACAGCGGCTCCTCCTCGCGGGTGAGGGCGGCCTCGACCAGCGGGTCGGTGGTGCGCACGTCCTCGAGCAGGTTGAGGATCAGCTCGCGCTGCTGCGTGTTGAACGTGACGACCCCGAGGCTGCGGTCGTGGTCGGCGGCGAGGAGGTCGTGCACCTCGGCGACGACGGCGGACGCCTCGGCCCGGTTGACCCGGGCCGCCCCACGACCGCCGCCCTCCCACACACCGTCGACGCGGCGCAGCGCGAGGGCGGGGACACGGTCCGGACGGGGCGGCGGCGCCGGGAAGCTGGAGAGCCGGCCCTCGTAGTAGTGGCTGTTGGAGAACGCGATTAGCGCCTCGTCCCGGGAGCGGTAGTGCCAGCTGAGCAGCAGGCGCGGCAGTCGCGACTCCACTCCCTCGGACAGGATCGACTCGAGGTCGGTCGGCACGGGCAGTCCGTCGTCCGACGGGAGGTCGTCGTCATCGTCCGGGGCGGCGGGGCCGAACATCGACGTGGGCGGCATCTGCTTGGAGTCGCCGACGATGACGACGGACCGTCCGCGGCCCATCGCCCCGATCGCCTCCGGGACGCGGATCTGGGACGCCTCGTCGAAGACGACGACGTCGAAGTCGATCGCGTCGGCGGGCAGGAACCGGGCCACCGAGGTGGGGCTCATGAGGAAGCAGGGCGTGATCTCGGTGATCAGGGAGCCGTACCGGTGCATCAACTGGCGCACCGTGAGCCCGCCACGGCGCCGACCGAGCTGTTGCCGCAGCTCGGCGACCGAGCCGACCCGCGCGTTCGGGTCGAACGTGCGGGCGCGCACGATCCGGGCCGACAGCTCGGCCGCCATCCGCTCCCGGACGTCGTCGCCCGTCGCCAGGAAGCGGTCCACGAGCCGGTCGCGTTCGGCGTCGTCGAACCCTGACAGTCCGGTGGAGTCGAACCGTTCGTCGAGGACGGCGTGCGCCACGCCGAGGCGCACCTGGTTCTCGACGTCGGGCCCGCGCAGCGCCCCGCCGCGCACGTGGTCGGTGAGGCTCACGCCGAGGCCCTCGAGCCGAGCGAGCGCGGAACGCACCCGGACCCAGCGCTGCAGCGCGATGAACGCGCCGCCCGCGGCGTCGGCGGTCCAGCGCGGCAGGTCCTGCGCCATCGCCTCGCCGCGCGGGCGGCCCGCGAACCAGCGGGCGAGGTCGTCGGGGGCGGCACCGAGGACGCCGACGAACGTCGCCCACGCCGCGCCCAGCCGGCGCACGGCCGCCCCGTCGGGGACTCCCCCGGCCGCGGCGTCGCGCAGCAGCTCGCCCGTGGCGGCGTCGGCGGCGTCGCGCGCGGCGGTGGGGTCCCCACCCGCCGCGCCGAGCATGGCGCGCAGGTGCGCCGCGACCTCCAGCCCGTACAGCACCCGGAGCAGGGCCGCGGCCTGCGCGTCGTCGAGCGGGTTCCACGCGGGCGGGACGCCCGTGCCGGGCACCGCCGCGGCGCGCTGCGCGATGTCCCGGACCTCGGAGCGCAGCGCCGCCAGGTCCTGCAGGATGGCGGTGAGCTCCTTGACCGGGAACGGCGGCGCGGACCGCACATCGACTCCCGGCGGGAGCACCGCCGTGAGCCCCCCGAGGACGGCGAGGCGCCGCTTCTTGCGGCCGAACAGACGCCCGTCGGCCTCCCGCGCGAGGGCGAGCGCGCCGTCCAGGTCGGCGGCCAGGACTCCGGGCAGGAACCCCCGCAGCCGGGGCGTCTGCGCGGCGCGGAACGCCTCGACGTCGGCCCGCAGCCGTGCCGCCTGCTCCCGCCACGCCGGCGTCACGAGCCGCGCGGCCTCCGCAGTGGCGCGGCCCGTGCCCTGCCGGGCAGTGTCGAGCCACGCGGCGACGGCGTCGATCTCGGGTGCGGTCGCGGCGTGCATCGTGATGGCGCGGACCCGAGGGTCCGCGACGGCGTCGTCGGCCGCCGTGAGCTCGGCGAGCGCGCGCCCGACGGCGGCTCGGTCGAGCGCACCGGGCCCGGGCGGACCGGCGAGCCGCCAGGGCGCGCGGTCGGGGACCACACCCAGGTCGAGGAGGGCCGTGCCGAGGTCGCGCGCGCCGTCGTACACGTCCGCGAGCGCCACCTGCCCCATGACGACGGACTGCGGCACGTCGACCTCGCGTGCGGCGGTGCCGGCGGTGGCCTCCTCGTGCTCGAGGAGGATCTGGCGGGCCTGCCACGCCGACATGTCGACGGGACCCACCTCGTGCAGCTGGCCCGGGTAGCGGGCGAGGGACTCCGTGAGGGTGCGGTAGCTCGCGCGCAGCGCATCCCAGGTGGGCGACCCGGCGGACTGCAGGTCGAGGGCCGCGCCGATCCGCTGGCGCACCGCCGTGACGGTCTGGTTCCTCCCGTGCAGGTCGAGGCTGAGCTCGCCGAGCCCGACGCCGTCGAGCCGCTTCTTCACCACTTCGAGCGCCGCCTGCTTCTCGGCGACGAAGAGCACCTTCTTGCCCTCGGCCAGGCAGTGGGCGATCAGGTTGGTGATGGTCTGCGACTTCCCGGTGCCGGGAGGGCCCTCGAGGATGAACGACTTGCCCGCGGCGGCCCAGCGCACGGCCTCGATCTGGGACCCGTCGGCGGGGATCGGCAGGTAGGTGCTGGCCTCGGTGGACGGCTCGGCCTCGGGCGGCTCGATGCCGTCGACGTACGGCCGGCCGGGGGTGTGCACCAGGTGCTCGACGGCGGGGCGCGTGACGAAGCGGGACCAGTTCTGCCGCAGGTCGCGCCACATCTCCAGGGTGGAGAACTGCAGCAGCGCGAGCCGCGCCGTCTCCTCGACGTGGAAGGTGGTCGCCTTCGCGCGCAGCAGGGTGGTGCGCACGGACGCGAGCGCGCCGGCGACGTCGATGCCGGACTCGTCCTCGCCCGGGTCGGTCAGCTCGGGGAGCTCGAGCCCCCACGCGACGCGCAGCTTCTCCACGAGGCAGTAGTTGGGCTCCATCGTGCGGGTGTCGTCGCGCTCGAGGGAGAAGGACGTGCCACCCCGGCCGCCGACGAGGCGGACGGGCAGCAGGAACAGGGGCGCGCGGCCCTCCTTGCCGTTCGGCTCCTGCCACTCCAGGGTGCCGAGGGTGAGGTAGAGGGTGTCGGTGCCGGTCTCCTCGAGGCTCGCGCGCGCCTTGCGCTGGAGCGTGCGCAGCCGGTTCGTGTACTGCTTCTGCCCGATCGCGACGAACAGCGTGCGTTCCTCGTCGAGGATGCGCAGCAGCGCCCTGGGGTCGACGTCGGCGGCGGTGCGGGCGCCCTGGGCGCGGTGGATCTCGGCGAGCTCGTCGTGCGGAGCGAGGGTGAGGTCCTGGTCGGCAGACACGGTGTCCTCGAGCCGGGCCAGCCCGCCAGCGGGCACGTGCACGGGCAGGCTGGAGGCATCCTTGAGCTTGAGGAGCGGGTTCACGTACGTCATGTCGAGCAGCGACCGCTGCCAGCGCTCCACGCGCGGCGGCACGGGCGTGCCGGTGGCGTGGTCCGGGTGCGCCGCCGTCGCGGGGACGCGGCGCAGCGGCGCGGCCACCGTCTCCCTGACCACCTCGACGATCCGCACGCCGCCCTCAGTGCGGATCGCGGGCAGCGGCCGCACATACCGGTGCGCGGCGTGCACGTCGAACAGGTGGGACACCTGGTCGAGGTCCGCCCGCCACCAGTGCCGTACGGCGCCGCGCGCCTCGTCGAAGCCGCGGGGCGCCTCGGAGGCGCACACCGCCGTCGTCTCGACGGCGTCGAACAGGTCGGAGTCCGCCACCGTGACGATCGCGGCCGGCTCCGTCACCGTGACCGACGGCAGCTCGCTCTCCTCCGTGAGGTAGCCGGTGAACGCGTGGCCGTCGACGACGACGAGCACCGGGTGCAACCCCGCCTGCTCCAGCGCGGCCGCGTACGTGCAGGCCAGGTCGAGGCAGGTGCCGCGCCGCTCCTCGAGGACGGCGGCGTGCGTGCGGATGCGCTGCCCGGTGCCCTCGAACGACGACGGCGCCTCCACGTACGTGATGCGGCGAGCGGCGAGCGCGTCGTAGACGGCCTCGGCGATCTGGTGCACCCGGTCGGCGCCCGACTGGTAGCCCTCGAGCGAAGGCGACCCCGTGCGCGCCGCGAGCAACTCGCTCGCCTCGCCGAGCAGCGTGACGACGGCGGGGTCGTTGGGGCGCACGAACGCCGCCAGGCTCTCCGGGATGCTGACGGCCCACCATTCGTCGGCGGTGAGCAGGCGCACGTCGGCGGAGTCGCGGACCGGCACGGTGCCCGGGGTCGCGACCGTGAGGTGCAGGCCAACCGTCACCGCCTCGTCGAGCGCGACGAACGGCTCGGGGCTCAGCCGCCACGCCCGCTGCTGGGCGGGGACGTCGACCCGCGCGCCGGGCGCCACCGCGCCGACGTCGATGACCAGCGGGGCCGCCACCGCGAGGTCGCCGAGCGGGGCCACCGGGTCGATCGTCAGCGTGAGGACGACGCCGGGCACCGCCGTCGTGCCCCGGTGCGTCACGGTGACGCCCGCGACCACCGACACGCGGTTGTGCACCAGGGCGTAGTTGACCGCCTCGCGGAACTGCACCACGACGTCGAGGTCTCCCACCCGCGCGGTCAGCACGCGGATGCCCCGCGGCGGCGGCGTCTCGAGCGGCACCCGGACCGCGGGTGCCGGGGACGGGACCGCGGCGTCGGCCGCGGGGACGACGTCGTCCGCGGGGGCGGCCGCGGGCGGCGCGGCGGCGGCGTCCGGGGAGTTGACGGGCGGAGCGACGGGCGAGGTGTCGGGCGCGGCGCCGAGCGCGGCGAGCGCGGTGACCTGCTCGACGACGTCGTCCAGGCCGAGCGACTCCGCGAGGAGCGCCGTCGTGTCGAGGGCGCGATCCACCTGCGCGCCGGTCACGGTGGTGGAGTGGGCGGCCCGGTTGGACGCCTGGATGAGCTCGTCGATCCAGGCGCGCTGCGACGCGTCGACCTCGGTGAAGACGCCGCGCTCGTACCGCAGCACGCGCAGCAGCAGCCGCGGGTCGCCCGCGTCCGCGCGGTACGGGCGGCCCAGGCGCGCCGACTCCTTCGCCTCGTACAGCTCCACCCACGGGCGGCCGTGCGCCGCCGCCGACATCCGCTCGTCGACCACCGGTCGCAGCGCCCGCCCCAGGGCGTCCAGCCCGCGGACCTGCCGCTCCTTGTCGGTGGGTCCGTCCTTGCTTGCGTCCGTACGCGCGCCCGTCGCCGTGTCGACCTGTCCCATGCTGCGTTCTCCTCGTGCCGTCGGCACCGGTCCGGGTGCCACGCCCACCCCATCACCCGTGCTCCGGCGAAGCATCCCAGAGGGCAGTGACAGCACGGGGCGTGACACCGGGTGAATCTGAGGAATGTCGACGCTCCGACGTTCACATCCGACATGCTCGTGTCGGCGCCTCGTGGTGAACTGCCCGCAGGTCGACGCGGACACGGAGGATGCATTGCTGAGCTACCGCTCCTACTTCACGGTCGACGGGCAGGATGTCCTGGACGCGACGCGGTCCCAGCTCTTCGCATGGCTGAAGAGCAAGAAGTACGACGCCGATCAGGTCCTGCCCGGGACGGTGTCGACCATCGGTGCGGGCGTCGAGGCCGTGCTCACCGAGATCACTGAGCAAGACGGCTCACAGTCCACTCTCTTCCAACTTCGTGAGAAGAACGGGAGTGGAGGCACCTGGCTCACCCAGGTGATCGCGCACCAACCCGGGTCGCGCAAGCACGCCGCCTGGCTCTGGGTCGACATCGACAGCCCTGACGGCAGGAACGCCAAGGTTCCACGCCTGGCGCGCGATCTGCTGGGGGTGCTGGAAGCACGCGACGGCGGTGCGCGGCTCTCGCCCCGCGCCCACACGATCGGAGCCGATGACGTCCCGGCTCTCGTCGCGGCGATCGAGGACGACGACCGCCGCGGACCGGTGTTCGTGGCCGGCAGTGACGAGAGCCTGCCCCTGCAACCGTGGCATCGACTGGCGAGCGATCTACTCAAGGAAACCACGGGCATCGCGGCCGGCTACCTTCTCGATCCAGAGGCGACCGCTGAGTTCTCTCGTCGGGTCGGTGAGACCCACGCCGTACACCCGGGCACCCTTCGGACCTTCGCCAGGGGAGTGGACTTCGGCGATGAGATCGATGCCCGCCGGCACAGGACGCTGACGACCTCTCGCATCGTCAACGACGCGGGCCCTCGCGTCGTGCGCATCCTCGGGCAGCGCGCGCGGGACGTCACCTTGGCGCAACCACTTCCCACGCAGGCGCTGCGGGTCGAGGAGCGTCTCCTGCACCAGGCCGAGGACGACTTCCTGGAGCAGGCCAGGGTCCGTCGTGAGCGCCCGAAGCGGGCCGTGGCACCCGCCGGACCGGCCGTCGACGAAGTACCCACGCGGACACCCTCTGCAGACATGCTCCGGGCGGAGCTCCCGGTAGACGTTGAGCCGTCCACCGCGCCGGCGGCCCCGTCCGAGGTCCAGGACGCCGGGGTCGCCGCCGCGCTTTCCGTCGTGCTCGAGGAAGTCTTCGGGTCCACGTCGATCACGGTGGACGCGGTGCTCGACCTCGGAAGGGCCGCCCAGGAGGTCGCCTCACTGCGTGAGCTTCGGCAGCGGATGCGGGCCGAGAGCGACGCCCTCCAAGCGCGGATCTCCGAGCTGCGAGATGAGGTTCGCGAGTCCGGGCGACGGCTCGAGGACGAGCAGGCAGAGCATGCGGCCACCACGGAGGCGCTCGACGAGTCGCTGGCGCTCGTGCAGGCGCTACGTGTGCGGATGCAGGCACACGACCAGGCGAAGGAGGCATGGGAGCCACTTCGGGTCGAGGAGAAGCCGGAGACGGCGCCCGATTCGTTCGTCGACCTGCTGGACATGATCGACGGCCTCAGCCATGTCTGCTGGACCGGTGATGGCGACACCGCGGCGGGCCTGGACACCCAGGACCCCCTGGGCCGGTGGGCGAAGCAGGCGTGGAAGGCCCTGCAGGCCCTCGACGGCTACGTAGCCTGGCGGCTTGATGGGAACGGTGGCTCGGTCGACCACTACCTGCGGAACACCCCACAGGGAGCACCCGGATTCCCTGCCGGGCGTCATGCGCCGGACGAAACCGACAGCGTGCGGTCGACCGCCAAGTACTCGGAACCCCGAACGTTGCCAGTTCCCGCGACGATCAGCCCGGGGCGCAAGGTGTTCATGGGCGCCCACTTCCGCATCGCCCAATCGGGGATGACGTCGCCGCGACTGCATTACCACGACGCGATCGCTGTGGACGAGAAGATCTACGTCGGGTACCTCGGCCCGCATCTCCCCAGCCGGCGGACGAACTGACGACCGGCGCGCGGGTGATTTCTGGGCGAGTGCCCCGACGAACTCTTGCGGCCCCGTCTCGCCGGTGGTGAGCTCCTCCGGTGGAGTCTGCGGTGGAGGCGGCGCTGCGCAAGCAGATCATGGCGTGGGTCGGCGAGCGGGCGGAGGCCAACGGCGGCTTCCTGCGCCGCGAGGAGCTGCTGCGCGACTTCCATGTCGACGGCGAGAGGCTGCCCGTCATCGACTACTCGCGGGGCATCCGCAACCCGGCGTCGTTCGCCTCGACGCTCTCGATCGTGAGCGCCGCGAACGGGCCCTACGACGACACGGAGTCGGACGACGGCCTGCTGCACTACGCCTACCGCAAGGGCGACCCGTGGTCCGGCGACAACTCCAAGCTGCGCCATGCCATGGAGACGGGGATGCCGCTGATCCTCTTCCGCAAGGAGATGCCGAACATCTACACGCCGGTCTTCCCGGTGTACGTGGTGGACGACGAACCACAGAACCGGCAGTTCCTCATCGCGCTCGACGAGTCGTTCACCTTCCTGCGCGACCCGCGCCACCTCACCCAGCCGCAGCGCGAGTACGCCCTCCGCCTCGCGAAGCAGCGCCTGCACCAGCCGGCGTTCCGCACCCGCGTGCTCGTCGCGTACGACACCCGTTGCGCGATCTGCGAGCTCAAGCACGGCGCACTGCTCGACGCCGCGCACATCGTCCCGGACGGGCACGAGCTCGGCGCACCGACGGTGACCAACGGCCTCGCGCTCTGCAAGATCCACCACGCCGCGTACGACCAGAACATGCTGGGCGTGACGCCGGACTACGAGGTGCGCATCGCGTTCCGACTGCTGGAGGAGATCGACGGGCCGATGCTCAAGCACGGGCTGCAGGAGATGCACGGGCGCCAGCTGTCCCTGCCGCGGCGGCACCCCGACCGGCCCGACCGCGACCACCTGGCGTGGCGCTACGAGAGGTTCGGCGCCGCAGGCGAAGCGGCGTCGTCGAGGTAGCGCACGATCCGCACCACGGCGTCGCGCCCGGCGCGGTTGGCGCCGACGGTGGACGCGGACGGCCCGTAGCCGATGAGGTGCACGCGCGGTTCGCCGTCCACCTGCGTGCCGTCCATGCGGATGCCGCCGCCGGCGGTGCGCAGGTGCAGCGGGCGCAGGTGGTCGAGGGCGGCGCGGAAGCCGGTGTTCCAGAAGATGACGTCGACGGGGAGCAGCTCGCCGTCGGGCAGGACGACGCCGTCGGGCGCGATGCGCGTGAACATCGGCCGGCGGTGCAGCACGCCGCGCGCCTCGGCGGCGAGCAGCGTGGGCGTCTTGATGAGGCCGGTGACGGACACGACGCTCAGGGGCGGCAGCCCCTCGCGCACGCGGTCGGCGACCATCGCCACGGCGCGCGAGCCGTCCTCGGGCTCGAAGGAGTCGCGCCACACGGGCTCGCGCCGCGTGAACCAGAAGGTCTGCGCGACGTGCGAGACCTCCTCGAGCAGCTGGACGGCAGAGATCCCGCCTCCGACGACGGCGACGCGCTGCCCGGCGAAGTCCTCCGCGCGGACGTAGTCGGCGGTGTGGAGCTGGCGGCCGCGGAACGTCTCCTGCCCGGGGTAGGCGGGCCAGAATGGCTTGGACCACGTGCCCGTCGCGTTGATGAGCGCCCGCGCGACGACGGTGCCGCCCCGACCGCCGCCCTCCCGTCCGTCATCCCAGCGGACGAGCAGGCCGCCGTCGCCCGCCTCCTCGACGCGGCGCACGCGCACCGGCCGCACGACGGGCAGGTCGAGCTCGCGCTCGTAGTCCCCGAAGTAGGCGGGCAGCACGTCCACGCTCGCCGCCTCGGGCTCGACGTCGGGCTGCTCGATGCCGGGCAGGTCGTGGATGCCGTTCACCGTGCTCATCCGCAGCGACCGCCACCGGTGCCGCCACGCCCCGCCGGGCCCGTCCTCGGCGTCGAGCACCAGGAAGGTACGCACCCCGGGCGCCGGCGCGTCGGCGGGGACGAACCCGCGCCGCCGCAGGTGGTAGGCGGCGGACAGGCCCGCCTGACCCGCGCCGACCACGACGGCGTCGGCTGCACCCGGCATCGCCTCGATCGTCGTCATGCCTGCGGCAACGCCGCGGGCGACGGCGGGCTTCCGGCGTGGGCGTGTGGCGTCGCGCACCCGTGGGCCGATGTCCGTCCAGAACCGTGTCCGCGGCGGGGACTAGCGTCGCGACCCATGACCTACGCGAACGTTGGGACGCTCGGCACGGCCCCCGGGAGGCGCGACGAGCTGGTCGCGCACCTCACGCAGCGCAGCGCGGAGCTCGCGGACGCGGGCTGCCTGCTCTACGAGGTCGGGGTGCGTGACGACCAGCCGGACACCGTGTTCGTCGCCGAGCTGTGGACGTCGGCGGAGGCGCACCGCGCGTCGCTGCAGCTGCCGCAGGTGCAGGCGTCGATCGCGGCGGCGCGCCCGCTGCTCTCCGGCGAGTTCGGGGGCTTCGACTTCACCGTCGTCGGCTCGCCGCTGCGGGGCTGACGTGGGGCGCACGGCCGTCGTCGTCGGTGGCGGGATCGGCGGGCTCGCGTCGGGCGTGGCGCTGGCGCGCGGCGGATGGGACGTGACCGTCGTGGAGCGCGCGACGTCGCTGGACCCCGTGGGCGCGGGGATCGTCGTCGCGCCCAACGCGGTGCGGTCCCTGGACGCGCTGGGCGTCGGGGACGCGACGCGCGACCTGGCCGCGCTGCAGGGAGAGTTCGGCCTGCGGCGGCCCGACGGACGCTGGCTCATGCGCGGCCGGGCGGAGGCCCCGACGTCGCTGTTCGGCGACCGCACCCTCATGCTGCACCGGGCCCAGGTGGTCGGGCTGCTCGCGGACGCCCTCCCCGCGGGCGCGCTGCGGCTCGGCACGAGCGCCGAGGTCGTCGACCCGGGCACGACGTCGCGGCCCGCGCGGGTCGCACTGTCCGGCCCCGCTGGAGCGTTGGACGTCGACGCCGACCTCGTCGTCGCCGCCGACGGCATCGGCTCGGCGACGCGGACGCGCTGGTGGGCGAGCGCCCCGGCACCCGTGTCGGGCGGGTCGACGGCGTGGCGGTTCGTCACGCCGCCGCTGCCCGGCGTGGTCGGGTCGGAGGTCTGGGGCCGCGGGATCGTCGCGGGCGTCATGCCGCTGGCCGACGGCCGGGTCTACGTGTACGTGTCGGTGGCGGACGCCGTCGGCGTCCCCCGCGACCTGGGCGAGCTGCGCGACCGCCTGGCCGGCTGGCACGAGCCGATCCCCGCGCTCCTGGCGTCCGTCGACGACGCCTCCGTGCTGCGGCACGAGCTGCGCCACCTGCCCGAGCCGCCCGCGTCGCTCACGACCGGCCGGGTCGCGCTCGTCGGCGACGCCGCCCACGCCATGCTGCCCAACCTCGGTCAGGGCGGCTGCCAGGCGCTCGAGGACGCCGTCGTGCTGGGGGTGCGGGTCCGGTCGGAGGAGGACGACGTCGCGACGGCTCTGCAGCGTTGGTCCGCGGAGCGGCGGCCCCGCGTCCGGCAGGTGATGCGGATGTCGGCGCGCATGGCCGCCCCCACCCTGTGGACCTCGCCGGTGGGGACCGCCGTCCGCGACGCCGGGATCCGCGCCTTGGGCCGCTGGACGGAGTCGCTGAGCGCCCGAGCCCTGCGCCCGGTGATGAGCTGGCGCCCGCCCGAGGCGTGACGCTGCCCGCCACCTGCGGCGACGGAGTTATCCACAGACACCCGGGCAACCATCTGTCGTCTTGCCCTACAGTGACGCGCGACGTCACCGCCGACAGGGAGCCCCCATGACCCGCAACCGGGCCATCCTCGCCGCCACCTCCATCGCCGCGGCCGCCGCGCTCCTCGTCGCCGGCTGCGACTCGGACCAGCCCGCCGACCCGTCGCCCGAACCCACGCAGACGAGCGCCAGCCCGGAGACGCCCGCGTCCCCCACGCCCAGCCCGACGCCGACCGTCAAGGCCCCCGAACGCCCCAAGGCGATGGACGACGACGGCCCCGCCGGCGCCGAAGCTGCGGCGGTGTACTTCCTCGAGCTCGACGACTACATCATGAAGACCGGCGACACCGCCGAGTGGGAGGCGATGTCACTCAAGAGCTGCGATCGCTGCTCGGCCCGACTCGAGCAGGCTCAAGGCATCGCAAATCGCGGAGAAGCATGGAAGGGCGGCGAGATTCGAGCCCAAGTCCTTCACACATACGAGCAGGACCTTGCCACGGGAGTGTGGCCCGTCGACGTCGAAGTCAAGGTCGCGCCGGTCGAACTCACCGACAAGGACGGCAAGGTCGTCTTCAGCGAAGGTGCAAACCGAGCGAAGTCGCGCATCGAGATGACACGACAGGACAACCGATGGGTCGTTCTCGGTGTCGGCGACATCCCCGGGTCCTGACGTGTTCCCGTCGGCCGCGGTCGCGGCGTTCGCCATCGCACTGACAACCGTCACACCGACGACAGAGACCGATCCGCCTCTCCCGCCTCCGGAGATCCACGGCTTCAATAGCGACGAGTCCGACACGATGGGCGCGGCCGCCGTCGGCAATGGGTTGCGGCACCCCACGAACGGCAAGCATGAAGCCGATGCCGACGCTCCACGGGACAAGTACATCCGCGCAGACGAGACGACCTGCTTCCTCATCGCGAACACGGAGTACGTCCACGACGTCACGCACACCCCCGGCGCGTGCCCGGCGAACCGCAGAGCCATCCGGCAGGAACTCGACTGCCCGCCCGACACATTCCCCCTCGCCCCGCTGTGGGTGCAACGCGTCCGGAACGACGGCACCTACGACAAGCCCGAGAAGATCGACGACGGCCAATGCATCACCCCCGCCGACATCGCCGCCGCCGCCCGCCGCGAGTTCCGCACCATGAAGATCCCCACCCCGAAGGCCACGCTCCAGGGCAACCCACCCATGGTCGTCAACGTGCACTACCCCGCCTACACCAGCGCGGCACCCCAGGAAAGCCAGGTCACCCTGCTCACGGTCCCCGTGATCATCCGCGCCGAGCCCACGGAGTTCACCTGGGACTTCGACGACCCCCACTCCGCCGACGGCACCACCCTGGTCACCACCGACCCCGGACACCCCTGGCACACCGGCGACCCGCTACCGGACACCTCCTGGGTCGGCCACACCTACACCCGCCTCGGCACCCCCGGCACCGACCCCGGCACCCACGAGGACGAACACGGCAACGCCTACCGCACCGACGTCACCGTCACCCTCACCACCACCTGGCAAGGCGGCTTCCGCGTCCAAGGCTCCAGCACCTGGACCGACATCCCCGACACCCTCACCACCACCAGCACCACCACCCCCACCACCGTCACCGAAGCCCGCACCCGCCTCGTGTGCGACGACCTCGACGGCCACAGCACCTGCTGACCCCCAAGACCACAGCGACGTAGTACCCGGCGACGGTTCCGTCGCCGGAACCGTCACCAGGTACTACGTCACCGGGCCGACGCGACAGCCGGCAGGGTCAGCCGCCGATCTTCAGCTGCCGCCGCTGCTCGGCGTAGAGGTCGGTGACCGCGGGCGCCTCGCCGTGCTGCAGGAGCAGGGACTCGAGGTCGCCGGAGAAGTCGCGCGCGAGCCCGCTGCCCGTGCCCTGCACGCCCTGGATGCCGAGGCTGATGCTGCGCGGCGCGACGTCGGCGATCGCGACGGCGTACGACCGGTCGTTGCCGATCCGCACGTTCCAGTGTGCGAACCGCGCGCCGAAGAGCGGCCCGGACGCCTGCGAACCGCCGACGGCGTTGGTGTTCACGAGCGAGATGTCGGTGCGGACGTTCTCGTACGGCAGGGCGCGGTGGGTGTCGAAGGTGCCCTGCGCCATCGTGCCGCGCCGGTACACGTTGCCGGACGAGAGCCCCTCGACGTTGAGCCCGTGGTGCTGGGAGCCGGACGGCAGCGGCACGGTGAACTTCTCGATCTCGAAGTCCTCCACCAGGTTGTCGTGCGACTGCATCCGGCAGGCGACGTCGTGGTGCGTGGTCCGACCTGCCACGACGGCACCCGTGACGGTGTTCGACTTCGCGCCGGTGAACCCGAAGCCGAGGTCGCAGTTCTCCACGCGGACGTCGCGGGCCCAGCAGTCGTGCACCGCCTGGAAGCACACGCCGTTCGAGCCGGGGTGCTGGTTGTGCGGCGTCATGGGCAGCAGCTCGTTGCGGATGGTGAGCGCCTCGACGCCGGAGTCGTGCACGGTGGGCCCGAGCGCGCGGATCCGCGCGGGCCACTCCGGCCGCAGGTCGTACCGCAGCGGTTGCGCGAGCTGCACGAGGCGCGGCCCCAGCACCGCCTCGACCCGCACCGGCCAGGACGGGACCGCGTACTGCACGTACTGCCCGCCCGAGCCGGCGGTCAGCTGGGGCGCCTTCGTGGCCCAGTCGTACACCTGGGCGCCGGGACCGTCTCCGGCGAGGTGCTGCAGGAAGTGGGCGTCGGGCCGGTTCTCCACCTCGAGCAGCACCATGTCCCCGGCACGCAGACCGCCCGTGTCGGAGACGAGCAGCGTCCGCTGGCCGCGCGCGGCCGACGCCACGGTGGCGAGCGTCTCGCCCGGCAGCCAGCCCTCCTGCCCTGCGTAGTCGTCGGCCTCGGACTGCGCCTTGCGCTCGGGCGCCACGAACCACACCTGCCCGCCGGTCCACGACCAGCGGCTGTTGCCGTTCGACTGTCGCGCGCGCCGGTAGCCGTCGTCGAGCGGGCGGGAGAAGTGGAGCACAGTGTCCGCGGGGCCGTCCCCGCGCAGCACCACGCCGGACCAGTGCATGAAGACGGGCGCGGCGAGCAGGTACGTCCCCGCGGGGACGAGGACGGTGCCGCCGCCGCGCTCGTGGGCCGCGCGGAGCGCGGCCTCGAAGGCCGGCGCGCAGTCGGTGACGCCGTCGGCCACCGCGCCGAAGTCAGTCACCTTGGCGACGACGGGCAGCGGGCGCGGGCGCGCGCCGAGCCGATACCCGGCCTGCGCGACGAACGGCACGAGCGGGTGCGCCCCCGGCGCGGCGGCCCACTCGGCGACGAGCCGGGTGGAGTCGTCGACGACGGCCGCGTCGGCGCCGGTCGGCATGGCGTCGGACACGGCGGTCGCCGGCACGGGGGCGGCCGTGGCGACCGCTGCGGGTGACGCGATCGCCCCGGCGCCGGCGGCGGCCACGCCGCCGAGGAAGAGCCGCCGGCTCAGAGGGGAGTGGTTCGCGGAGTTCTGACCTGGTTCTCGTCGCACGTCGTGACCTCTTCGTCGTCGTCGTGATGGATGGTCCGGGGCAGCGCCACGCTCTGCAATCGATTGCAGGCCGAGGCGACAGCACGATCATGGCGAAGGCCGCAGCGCCGGGCAAGGGGTCCGCGTCGGCGCCGTCCGCCGTCGGCGAACCCGGAAATTGAGTCGGAGGCGCTCAAGTTGAACCGGTCAGCAGCAACCCACCTGGAGGAGGACAGCATGACCACCACCCTGACCCGCACCCCGTTCGCCGACGCGTGGCTCCGCGACCTGTGGACCCCGCGCGCCACCGACCTCGCCCGGACCGAGCGGCCCGTGCCCGCGGCCGACGTGTACCGCGACG
Source organism: Isoptericola sp. NPDC060185 (assembly GCF_042728595.1). Lineage (NCBI taxonomy): Bacteria > Bacillati > Actinomycetota > Actinomycetes > Micrococcales > Promicromonosporaceae > Isoptericola > Isoptericola sp. NPDC060185. The sequence goes on from NZ_JBHWYY010000005.1 coordinate 108,915, forward strand.
GCGAGGACCTCGTCGCCCGCCTCGACCTGCCGGGCGTCGACCCGGCCGAGGACGTCACCGTCGAGGTCGAGGGGCGCAAGCTCGTCGTGCGCGGCGAGCGCAAGGACCAGCGCTCGGAGGAGTCCGAGGGCCGCCGCATCTCGGAGGTCCGGTTCGGCGAGTTCCGCCGCGTCGTGACCCTGCCGAAGGCCGTGGACGGCGACGCCGTCCGCGCGTCCTACGACGCGGGCGTCCTGACGGTCACCGTCGCCGGCGTCTTCGCCGGCACGACGCCGCAGCGCATCGAGGTCACCACCGCCTGACCCGCTCAGGCATCACCCGACGGCGTCCGGTCGCACCCGCGACCGGACGCCGTCGCGCGTCCCGCCCTCGCACCCTCGGAGCAGTCACACCTCCACCCCTCGCCTCGTCGTCACCGTGAGGAACGGATGAGGAACGACGACCGAGGAGACGAGATGTCGCACAGGACGCAGATCGTGGTGGTGGGCGGCGGGTACGCCGGCGTGACGGCGGCCAACCGCCTGACGAAGCGCGACGACGTGACGGTGACGCTGGTCAACCGACGCCCGCAGTTCGTGGAGCGGATCCGCCTGCACCAGCGGGCCGCGGGCACCCACGGCGCCGTCGTGGACTACGCGGACGTGCTGGCGGGCGGGGTGCGGTTGGAGGTCGCCACCGTCGACCGGATCGACGCGCCCGGGCGCCGCCTCGTGCTGGCTGACGGCAGCACGCTCGCCTACGACTACCTGGTCTACGCGGCGGGCAGCACCGGCGCGACGCCGACGGTGCCGGGCGCCGCGGAGCACGCCCACCCCCTGACGAGCCTGGAGGAGGCCGACCGGCTGGTCCCCGCCCTCGCGGCGGCCGGGCCAGCCGCGCGGGTGACGGTGGTGGGCGCGGGCCCGTCGGGGATCGAGACGGCGTCGGAGCTGGCCGAGCAGGGCCGCGCGGTGACGCTGGTCTGCGGCGACCTCCTCGGCCCGTACCTGCACCCGAACGGCCGCCGGGTGGTCGCGGCCGCGCTCACGCGACTCGGAGTGCAGGTGGTCGCGGGGGTGGGCGCCACGGTGACGGAGGTGACGGAGGGCGCCGTGCGGCTCGCCGACGGCCGCGACCTGCCGAGCGACGTCACCGTCTGGACCGTGGGGTTCCGCGCGGCGGGCCTCGCCGCCCGCAGCGGCCTGAGCACCGACGACGCCGGCCGCCTGCGCACCGACGAGTCGCTCACCAGCCTGGACGACGACCGCATCGTCGCCGCCGGCGACGCCGCCGCGCCGTCGGGCCTGCCCTACCGGATGAGCTGCCAGGCCGCGGGCCAGCTCGGCGCGGCGGCAGGCGAGACGGTGCTCGCCCGGATCGCCGGGCGGGAGCCGCGGCCGGCCACCGTCGGCTTCGTCGGGCAGTGCCTGAGCCTCGGCCGCGCCGACGGGCTCTTCCAGTTCGCCGGGCGCGGCGACGTCCCGGTCCGCGCGGTCCTGGGCGGCCGGCGGGGATCCCGCGCCGGAGCATGGCTCAAGGAGCTCGTCTGCCGCAGCACCGTGCTGCAGCTGGCCTGGGAGGCGAAGCGGCCCGGCCTCGTGCGGTACCCCGCCTTCGTCGGCGACCCGCACCGCCCGGCCGCCCTGCGCGACCGGGGGCAGGAGACCATGCCGGAGAGCACGCAAGGGACCACCGCGCCCGACGTCGTCCCCGCGGCCTCGGTGTAGTCCCGCCGGAGCGCGACGAGGGCGGCAGCGACGAGCACGGCCGAGCCTCGGTGGCGGTCCACCGGGGCTCGGCCGTGCGACGTCGTGGGCGGGACGGTCAGCCGACGCGCCGCCGGTAGGCGGCGACGGCGAGGGCGTAGCCGATGACGAGGATGCCGACGAGCCAGGCCAGCGCCACCCAGATGTCGCTGCCGACGGGCTGCTCGGCGAACAGGGCCCGCACGGTGTCGACGATCGACGTCACCGGCTGGTTCTCGGCGAACCAGGCGACCGGGGCCGGCATCGTGTCGGTGGGCACGAAGGCCGAGCTGATGAACGGCAGGAAGATCAGCGGGTAGCTGAAGGCGCTCGCGCCGTCGACGGTCTTGGCCGAGAGGCCGGCGAGGACGGCGAGCCAGGTCAGGGCGAGGGTGAACATGACGAGGATCCCGGCCACGGCGAGCCAGGCCCCCACCGACGCCCCGGTGCGGAAGCCCATGATCAGGGCCACCCCCACCACGATCGCGACGGAGACGATGTTCGCCACGACCGACGTGAGCACGTGCGCCCACAGGACGCTCGACCGGGCGATCGGCATGGACTGGAAGCGGTCCACGATGCCGCCCTGCATGTCGAGGAACAGCCGGTAGGACGTGTAGGCCACGCCCGACGCGATCGTGATCAGCAGGATGCCGGGCAGCATGTAGTTGATGTACGACTCGTCGGAGCCCGTGTCGATGGCGCCGCCGAGGACGTAGACGAACAGCAGCATCAGCGCGATCGGCGTCACCGCGGTGGTGATGATCGTGTCGGGGCTGCGCAGGATGTGGCGCAGCGAGCGGCCCGTGAGGACGCGGGTGTCGCTGAGGACGGCGGTGGTCATCAGGATTCCTTTCCGGTGCTCTGGTCTGCGGGGGTGGCGCCGACGAGGGTGAGGAACACGTCCTCGAGGGACGGCTGCTTCTCGACGTACTCGACCTCGGCGGGCGGGAGGAGCTGCTTGAGCTCGGCGAGCGTGCCGTTCTGGATGATCGTGCCCTGGTGGAGGATCGCGATCCGGTCCGCGAGCTGCTCGGCCTCGTCCAGGTACTGGGTGGTGAGCAGCACTGTGGTGCCGCCGCTGGCGAGCTGCTTGACGGTCTGCCACACCTCGATGCGGGCCTGTGGGTCCAGGCCCGTGGTCGGCTCGTCGAGGAAGATGATCGGCGGGTTCCCGATGAGGCTCATCGCGATGTCGAGGCGGCGGCGCATGCCGCCCGAGTACGTGCCGGCCCGGCGGGCGCCCGCCTCGGTGAGCGAGAACCGCGCGAGCAGGTCGTCGGCGATCGCGCCCGGGTGCGGCAGGTGCCGCAGGCGGGCCACGAGCACGAGGTTCTCGCGCCCGGTGAGCACCTCGTCGACGGCCGCGAACTGGCCGGTGAGGCTGATCGACTCGCGCACGTCGCCGGGCTTGGCCGCGACGTCGAACCCGTGCACGACGGCGGTGCCCGCGTCGGCCTTGAGGAGGGTCGACAGGATCCGCACGAGGGTGGTCTTGCCGGCGCCGTTCGAGCCCAGCAGCGCGAAGATGCTGCCCGACGCGACGTCGAGGTCCACCCCCCGCAGCACGTGCAGGTCGCCGAAGGACTTCTCGATGCCCCGCACGCGGATGGCGGGATCGGGGGTCTGTGCAGTGGTCATGTCCGGAGCTCCGTTTCCTGTGTCGTTCACGGCCGGCGGACGACGACGTCGCCGTAGCCGGTGCTGGCGTGGATCTCTGCGGTGGCCTCGTCCTCGACCGGGCCCTCGGTGGGGGTCAGCTGGTTGCGGACGGAGCCGCTGTCCGACGCCAGGTCGAGGAAGGCGGCGGTGCCCTCGGGCACCCCGACCTCGATCGAGCCGTACGAGGTGGTGAGCGTGACGGCGCCGGTCTCGAGGTTGTTCACCCGGATGCCGGCGTGCGCGGACTTCGCGGTGAGGGTGCCGCGCACGCGGCTCACCGCGATGTCGCCGTGCGCCCCGAGCACCTGGAGGGTGCCGGTGACGGATCCGACGGTGGTGGTGCCGTTGGTCGCGCGGATCGCGCCGTCGCCGGAGATCTCGTCGACGAACACGGACCCGGCGCTCACCTTGACGTCGAGCGAACCGGTGACGCGGCCCGCGGTCACGGAGCCGGCGGAGACCTTGACGTCGAGTCGCTCGACGTCGTCGACGCGGGCGTTCCCGGCGGACAGCGTCATGTCGACGACGGCGAGCGCGCCCTCGGCGTAGAGGGAGCCGGCCTTGCCGCTCAGCGAGGACCCCTCGGGGAGCTCGACGGTGATGTCGGCGGTGCCGGCGGCGAACGGGAGCACGTACTGCTTCCACGAGCCGGGGTAGGTGATCGAGACGGCGTCGCCGTCCCGGTCGACGCGGACCTGCTCGGCGGCGCGGGTGCTGCCGGACTTCGCGTTGGTGGGCAGCACGGTGACGACGACGTCGTCACGATCGCCGGCGACGACGTGCACGTTGGCGAAGGGCACGTCCACGAGGACCGGGACGGGCTGGGGGGCGGGGTAAGTGGGCATGACGGAGCTCCAACAGTGGTGTCGGTGTGGTGTCAGGCTGGTCGGTGGGGCGGGTGGCGGTGCGGCGCGATGTCGCGTGGAGTCAGCGCACCCAGCCGGTGACGCGGCCGGAGCCGCGCTGCTGCGGACGGGCCTGGGCGGCCGGACGTCCGGTGGACTGCTCGAGCGCGGCGGCGACCGCGCGGACGAGCCACGTGTTGACGGAGACGCCGTCGCGGGCGGCGGCGACCTCGGCCTGGGACTTCAGGTGGTCGGGCAGGCGGAGGGTGGTGCGGGTGGTGGCGCCGCCCTCGACGTCCGGGGCGGGGAGCGGCGTCTCCTCGGCGGCGGGCGCCGGGGCGGCGGCCTCGGCCGGCGCGCGAGGGACGGTCACGACGAACTCCGGCGACCCGCCGCGGAGGCGGATGTCGACGGAGCCCGGGGCGAGCTCCGCGGAGATCTCCCCGGCCGCGTCCGACAGCGCCTCGAGGAGCACGAGCCGCGCGGCGACGTCGAGCGGGGCGGTGAGACGGCCGGCGAGGTCGCGCGCCTCGTCTCCGCCTGCTGCGGCTGCGGTGGCGAGCTGCCGCTGCAGCTCGTCGGCGTATCGGGTCAGGTCCATGACTCCACTATGACACCACTGTGGTGTCATCGCAAGGGGTTTGGTGTCATGAATGTCGCCGAGTGGTGTCACGCCCCTCGGGGCCCGGCGTCCCGGCGTCGCGACTAGCGTGGGCGAGGTGACCCAGCACCCCGAGGACGCGCACGGCGTCCGCCTGTTCGACGACGTGCGCCCGGACGAGGCGGACCGCGCCTACCTGCCGGGCATGAGCAGCGCGTGGAAGATGCCCTGGTACGACATGCAGAGCTGGTGGCGCCACGCCGGGCGCCTGCACCGCCGCACGGTCGCGCTGGCGGGCGTCACCCCCGGGCAGCACGTGCTCGACGTCGGCTGCGGCACCGGCAACCTGGCGCTCACGGTGCTGCGGGAGGTGCCGGACGCGGCCGTGACCGGCGTCGACCCGGACGGCTCCGCGCTGCGACGCGCGGCCCGCAAGGCGCGGCGTCGCGGGATCGGACGACGCGGGATCGGACGACGCGGGGGCGGACGGCGCGGCTCCCTCACGCTGGTGCGCGGGTTCGCCGACCGCCTTCCCGCCGCGGACGGGAGCGTCGACCACGTCGTGTCCTCGCTCGCGCTGCACCACGTGCCGCTCGACGAGAAGCGGAAGTTCGCCGCCGAGCTCGTGCGCGTGCTACGCCCCGGCGGGACCGTCACGATCGCCGACCTCGACGCGCCCGACCACGACCACGGCGGGCACGACCACGGCGGGCACGACCACGGCGGCGGGCACGGGCGCGGCGGCCACCGGCACCACGAGATCGGCGTGAACCAGCACCGCGAGGACAACGCCGACGGCGGCATCCAGCGGCTGCTGACCGACGCAGGGCTGGCCGACGCGCGCGAGGTGGACCGCGCCACGTTCATGGACACGCCGGTCATGTGGGTGCAGGCGCGCCGTCCCTGAGGCCGCGCCCGTGACACCGGGGCCCGGTCAGGCCCCCTGCGGCGCGAACTGGGACAGCACCAGCTCGGCGCCGAACGGGTCGCGCACGGTGACCGCGCGGACCCACGCGTTGTCGTCGGTGGAGACCACGGTGCCGCCGGCGGCCCGCGCGGCCTCGGCGGCGGCGTCCCGGTCGGCGACGGCGAACACGATGGACCAGTGCGCGGGCCCGTCCGTGGGTTCCAGCCCGGCGACGGCGTCGGCGAACCCGGGCGGGGCGAACCCGGCCTGCCGGTCGTAGATGTCGGGGTCGGACGTCGCGGCGAGGTGGTCGCCGTACCCGGGCACGCGGGCCATGCCGATCGCGAGCTCCGGGTCCACCGCCCAGCCGAGCAGCGGGCCGTAGAACGCGAGCGCCGCGTCGGCGTCAGGCGTGCGCAGGTTGCTGAAGTTCCAGGTGCCGGGCGCGTTCACCACCTGCGCGCCGGGGCGGGTGCCCGCCTGCCAGAGCCGGCCGGGCGCGCCCTGCGGGTCGCGGAAGCGGACCATCGTGCCGGCCACCGACCCCGGCGGCCCCACGGGCTCGGGCGGCGTCACGACCTGCCCGCCGAGCTCCGTGATCCGCGCCGCCGCCGCGGCGGCGTCGTCCACGGCGAGGTAGGTGTTCCAGGCCACGGGGCCGCCGGCGGGGGCCCCCGGGTCCGGCGTCGCGAACGCGGCAACGGCGGTGGCGTCCGTGCCGTCGAGCGACGCGACGACGTAGCGGCCCGGCGCGCCGGGCGGCAGCTTCTCGGTGAACGACCAGCCGAACAGCGCGCCGTAGAACGCGAGTGCCGCGTCGACGTCGGCCACCTCCAGGTCGATCCAGCTCGGGACGCCGTGCGGGTAGGTGTGCGTCATGCCCCCACCCTGCTCCCCGCCGCCGCACCGGCAGCGTCAGGCCGACCCGTCCGTGTCCGCGCCAAGGCCGGTCGCCAGGTCGGTCACGAGGTACAGCGAGTCGCCGTGCGCGGCGTCCGCCTCGACGCGGCCGCTCTCGACGAAGCCCACCTTCGCCAGCACCCGGAGCGAGGCGGCGTTCCAGTCCCGCACCGTGGCCCACACGCGGGGGCAGCCCGACTCCCGCGCCCAGCCGAGGACGGCCCGCGCCGCCTCGGTCGCGTACCCGCGCCCCCACGTGCGGCGCAGCAGCTCGAACGCGAGCTCCGGCTCGTCCTCGGGGCCGGCGTCGCCGTCGATCAGGCCGCAGTACCCGACGACCTCCGCGGTGGCCACGACCTCCACGGCCAGCAGCCCGCGCCCGGGCGGCCGTACGCCGTCGCGGACCCAGGCCTCGACGTCCTCGAGGGTGGGCCGCCCGGCGATGTCGATCCGGCGGTGCGCGGGGACGCGGGGGTCGCGCTCCGCCCACAGCTGCCGCTGGACCGGCGCCTCCTCGACCCGCCAAGGGCGCAGCCGCAGCCGGTCCGTCTCGAGCACGACGGCGGGCCCGCGGGCGGAGAGGACTCCCATGCTCCCGACCCTAGCCAGGGCGGCACCCGCCGTTCATCCACAGGTCGCCGCGCCGCCCTTCCCCCGGCGCCCCCCACTCCCTACCGTGGCCCCATGACCTCTCGCCGTCGCACCCCCGCGCGCAGCACCGTCACCGCGGCCGCCGCCCTCGCCCTCGGCGCGGGCCTCGCCGTCACGCCGCTGGCCGCGAGCGCCGGCGGCACCGGCCACGGGCACGGCGGGGGTGGTGGGAACGGGGGCACGCCGCTGCGCGTCGCGACCTACAACCTGTCGCTGAACCGCGCGACGGAGGGCGAGCTGCAGGCCGACCTGTCCACGGGCGACGACGCGCAGGCGCGCACGGTCGCGGAGGTCATCCAGCGCGCGGACCCGGACGTGGTGCTGCTCAACGAGTTCGACTACGACGCCGCGCACGCGAGCGTGGACCTGTTCCGCGAGAACTACCTGGAGGTGCCGCAGGGCGGCGCCGACCCGGTGCGCTACCGCTACGCGTACACCGCGCCGTCGAACACCGGGGTCGCGAGCGGCTTCGACCTCAACAACGACGGCCGGGTGGGCGGCGGCGACGACGCGTTCGGCTTCGGGGAGTTCGAGGGCCAGTACGGGATGGTCGTGCTGTCGAAGTACCCGATCGACACGTCGCACGTGCGCACGTTCCAGAAGTTCCTGTGGAAGGACATGCCGGGCGCGCTCCTGCCCGACGACCCGGCGACGCCGGAGCCGGACGACTGGTACTCCCCCGCCGAGCTGGACGTCGTGCGGCTGTCGAGCAAGTCGCACTGGGACGTGCCGGTGCGCGTCGGCAAGCGGACGGTGCACGTGCTCGCCGCGCACCCGACGCCGCCCACGTTCGACGGCCCGGAGGACCGTAACGGCCGCCGCAACCACGACGAGATCCGCTTCTGGGCCGACTACGTGACGCCCGGTGTCACGTCCCGGTACATCGACGACGACCAGGGCCGGCGCGGCGGCCTGAAGCCGGGCGAGCGCTTCGTCATCGTGGGCGACCAGAACGCCGACCCGCTCGACGGCGACTCCGTGAACACGGCCGTCGACCAGCTGCTCGACCACCCGCGCATCACGGACCCGCGGCCGACGTCGGCCGGCGCGGTCGAGGCGGCCGCGCTGCAGGGCGGCGCCAACGCGACCCACTGGGGCGACCCGGCCCTCGACACCGCCGACTTCTCCGACTCCGCGCCCGGCAACCTGCGGGCCGACTACGTGCTGCCCTCGAAGGGCCTGCGGGTGCGCGACGCCGGGGTGTTCTGGCCCACGCAGGCCGACCCGCTGTCGCGGCTCACGGGCGTGTACCCGTTCCCGTCGAGCGACCACCGGCTCGTCTGGGTCGATATCACCCTCGGCTGACGCTGCGAGCGCCCGGGGGCGATCGCAGGCTCGAAGGTGCTGTGCCACCTCACCGTCGAGCCCTGGAGCCACCCATGAGACGCGCCCTCACCGCGGCCGCCGCAGCAGCGACGGCCCTGTTGCTCGCCGCGAGCCCCGCCGCCGCCCACGGCGGCAAGCCCGCACCGAAGCCCCCGACCGTCACGGAGATCGCCTCCGGCCTGGTCACCCCGCTCAGCGCCGCGGTCGGCGCCAAGGGCACCTCGTACGTCACCCAGAACTTCGCCGGCCTGCTCACCGAGGTGGACAAGCACGGCGACACCACCGTCCTCTACGGGTCCGCGAACGGCGAGGAGGTCGGCGGGGTCTCCTACCGCGACCGTCGCCTCGCGTTTACCGAGACCCTCATCGACGACGAGACGGGCCCGGTCGCGTCGAGCATCAAGACGCTGCGCCTCGACGCGAAGGGCAACCCGACCGGCCCGGCGCGCACGCTCGCCGACATCCGCGCCTACGAGAACGCGAACAACCCGGACGGCGACGTCACCTACGGGTTCCGCGACGTCGACCAGGCCTGTCTGGACCAGGCGCCGCCGGACGGCATCCCGGTCCGGTACGAGGGCATCCAGGACTCCCACCCGTACGCGACCACCCAGGTCCGGGGCACCACGTTCGTCGCCGACGCGGGCATGAACGCGATCCTGTCCGTGAGCGACCGGGGCCGGGTCCGGACCGTGGCGGTGCTGCCCGCCCAGCCGGCCGTCGTGACCGCGGAGGCCGCGGCGATGTTCGGCCTGCCGGACTGCGTCGTCGGCGAGACGTACTGGTTCGAGCCCGTCCCCACCGACGTCGAGATCGGCCCGTGGGGTCAGCTCTACGTCACCACCTTGCCCGGCGGCCCGGAGGACGACAGCCTCGGCGCACGGGCGGCGGTCTACCGCGTGAACCCCTGGTCGGGTTCGGTGCGGAAGGTCGCGGGCGACCTCCTCAGCGCCACGAACCTCGCCGTCTCGCCGTCCGGGGACGTCTATGTCGCGGAGCTGTTCGGCGGGAAGGTCACGCAGGTGACCCGGGGCGGCCACCGGACCATCGTCGAGACGCCGCTGCCCGCCGGCCTCGAGTGGGACCACGGTGACCTCCTGGCCACCACGAACGCGCTGCCCGGCGAGGACGCCCCGCCCGACGGCCACCTGGTGCGGATCGACCTGACCAGGTCGTACGGCCACGGTCACGGCCACTGACACTGATCCGGCCGCTGGGTGACGAGATCGGCTGGGGCTCGGTCACGAGCCCCAGCCGATCTCGGCCCCCGGCGCTTCCCCAGGATCAGGGCGTGAGCACCCGAGCCTGCTGCTGCGCGAGGACGCTGAGCTCGGCGGCCTTGAACGCGTGCTCCTGCGTCATCGCGTTCTCGGTGCGCTCGAGGCAGTCGAGGATGAGCTGCCCGAAGTACGGGAACCCGACCTGTCCGTTCGCGACGAGGTGGTGCTCGCCCTCGCCGTCGACGAGGAACACGTGCCCGCCGCCCTCACCGGTGCCGACGTTCACGTACTTGCGCAGCTCGATGTACCCCTCGGTGCCGAGCAGGATCGTGCGGCCGTCGCCCCAGGTGCTCAGCCCGTCGGGCGTGAACCAGTCGACGCGCAGGTAGCCGGTGGCGCCGTTGTCCATGACGATGCCGGCCTCGCCGAAGTCGTCCAGCTCGGGGTGGTCCGGGTGGTGGTAGTTCGCGATCGCCGCGTGGCTGACCTCGGCGTCCTTCGCCCCCGCGTAGTGCAGCATCTGGTCGAAGTTGTGGCTCCCGATGTCGCAGAGGATGCCGCCGTACTTCTCCTTCTCGAAGAACCAGTCGGGGCGTCCGGTGCCCAGGCGGTGCGGGCCCAGCCCGATGACCTGCAGCACCCGGCCGATGGCGCCGCGGTCGACGAGCTGCTCGGCCAGCACGGCGGCCTCGACGTGGATCCGCTCGGAGTAGTAGACGGCGTACTTCTGGCCGGTGCGGGCCGTGGCCTCGCGCGCGGCGGCGAGCTGGTCCAGCGTGGTCAGGGGCGCCTTGTCGGTGAAGTAGTCCTTGCCCGCCTCCATGACCCGCAGCCCGAGCGGCGCCCGCTCGGACGTCACCGCGGCGCCCGCGACGAGCCGTACCTCGGCGTCGTCGAGGATCTCCGCCTCGCTGCGCGCCACCCGCACGTCGGGGAACTTGCGGCGCATGACGTCGACCTTGGCCGGGTCGGGGTCGTACACCCACTTGAGCGTGCCGCCGGCGCCGGCCAGCCCGTCGCACATGCCGTACACGTGGCCGTGGTCGAGGCTGGTCGCCGCGAAGACGAACTCGCCCGGCTCCACGACGGGGGCGGGCACGGGGTTCGGGGCGTAGGCGGCACCGCTGGCGGCGCTCATGCCTTGGCCCCCACGATGATCTCGCCCGGCAGGTCGCCCACGGACGCGGTCTTGGAGAAGAAGTGCGGGGCGCGCTCCACGAGGGTGCCGGTGCGGTAGTACGGGTCGTCGGCGCTCAGCGGCAGGTCCACGGTGCGGCGCTCGACGCCGGCCTCGTAGATCGCGGTCACCAGCTCGATGGCGCGGCGGCCGTCCTCGCCGGTGACGGCGGGGCGACGACGGTCGCGCACGGCGGCGAGCATGTCGCCGATCTGCCCAGCATGGCCCGTGTGCTCCAGCGGGCGGTGAGCCGCGGCCACCGCCTCGATCGCGGCGACCCGCTCGGGGTCGCCCTGCCGGTCGGGGAAGCCGGCGGGGTTGGCGGTCTCCGCCACGACCTTCCACGGCTGCGAGACGCGGGCGTGCCGGCCCTGCACGACGATGGCCTGCTCCTCGCCGTGGCTCACCACCGACGCGGTCACCTCAGCGAGCGCCCGGTCGTACTGCAGCACGCTGACGGACAGGTCCTCGACCTCGGCGTTCTCGTGCGCCGCGTTGGTGAGCACGGACGTGACGGCCTGCGGCGAGCCCAGCATCCACAGCGTCATGTCGAGGTGGTGGATGGCGTGGTTGAGCGTGCAGCCGCCGCCCTCGCTCTCCCACGTGCCGCGCCACCACAGGTCGTAGTACTCGGTGCCGCGCCACCAGGCCGAGCTGACCTGGGCATGCGTCACGGGCCCGGCGAGGCCGGAGTCGAGCACCTCCTTGAGGGTGGCGATGTCGTCGCGGAAGCGGTTCTGGGCGACGACGGACAGCAGCCGCCCGTTCCGCTCGGCGGCGGCGATCATGGCGTCGCACTCCTCGAGCGACGGCGCCATGGGCTTCTCGACGAGCACGTCGACGCCGGCCTCGAGAGCCGCGATCGACAGCTCGGCGTGCGTGGACGGCGGCGTCGCGACGCTGACGAGGTCGAGGTTCTCGGCGGCGAGCATCTGGGCGGCGTCCTCGTAGACGCGGGCCCCCTCGAGCCCGAGCTCCGCACGCATGGCCTCGGCCCGGCCGGGCGCCGGGTCGCACAGCGCGACGATCTCGCACTGGTCGCCGAAACGCTGATATCCGGCGACGTGGGCGCGGGCGATGCCGCCGGTGCCGACGATCCCGATGGTGAGCATGGTCCCTCCGATGGAACGAGCTGACGTCGTGCATGATACGTATCATGTGATCGATCACCCAGCGTGGCCGCGACCCGCGGTCGTGTCAAGCGGTAGGAACGGGCGAAAGGTCCGGGAGGTCATACTGTGGCGGTGCCGACCCCACCCACCAGCCGCGACGTCGCGCGCCTCGCCGGGGTGTCGCAGGCGACCGTCTCCTACGCGCTGACCGGTCGCGGCACGATCTCGGCGGCCACCCGCGAGCACGTGCTCCGGGTGGCCGAGTCGATCGGCTACCGCCCCAACCTCGCCGCCCGCTCGATGCGCACGCGTCGGTCCGGCCGACTCGCCGTGATCACCGGCGCGACGCTCGACAACCAGCTCCGCCTCCTCGCCGGCGCGGGCGAGGTGGCCGAGGCCGCGGGCTTCGTCATGGAGACGCAGACCGACGACGACACGGTGGCCCGCCGCTCGGAGCGCGTGCGCGACCTGGCCGCGAGCCGCCAGTACGAGGGGATCCTCACGCTGGTGCCCGTGCTCCCGGAGGTGCTGTCCGACGCGACGGGCGCCCCCGGAGAGGGGGCCACGCCCGTCGTCGCCGAGGCGACGTTCGACGAGCAGATGCGCACCCTCGGCGACCTCGCCGACGCCAGCACCGTCCGGGTGCTCGTCGAGACGCTGGTCGCCGCGGGCCACCGCCGGTTCGCGCACGTCGCGGGGAACGACCAGTACGCGTCGGCCCGCGCGCGGCGGGACGTCTACCTCGACGCGGTCGCGCGGGCGGCGGCGGACCCCGCGACCCCCGGCGTGGTCTCGCTCGGCGTCCTCGGTGGCACGTGGTCCGGCGACGCCGCCCGCCGCGCGATCCTCGAGCTCCCCGCGCACACGCCGCCCGTCGCGGTGGTCGCGGCCAACGACGTCCTCGCCGCGGGCGTGCTGCGCGGCGCGGCGGAGCGCGGTTGGTCGGTGCCGGGCGACCTGGTCGTCACGGGCTGGGACAACTTCGCGATGGGCGCCCTCATGATGCCCTCGCTCACCACCGTCGACGTCGACTTCCCGGAGGCCGGCCGCGCCGCGATGCGCCGGCTGGTCGCCGCCGTGCGCGGGGAGCCGCGCCCGGGCCCGGGCTCCCCGATCCACCGGATCGTGTGGCGGGAGTCGACGGGCGCGGTGCCCGTCCTCCCGGCCGACGACGCCGGGGAGCCTCCCCGGTGACGGTCGTACCCTGAGGCGCGTGACCGACCCCCGCACCCTGCCGCCGTTCGCCTCCGACAACTACGCGCCCGCGCACCCGGATGTCCTCGCCGCCGTCGCGGCCGCGAACGACGGGTACGCCGTCGCGTACGGCGACGACCCGTGGACGGCACGCCTCGACGCCCGCGTGCGCGAGGTGTTCGGCGCGGGGGCGCTCGCGTTCCCGGTGCTCAACGGCACGGGGGCCAACGTCGTCTCGCTCACCGCGCTGTCGCCGCGCTGGGGCGGCGTCGTCGTGTCCGACGTCGCGCACGTCAACACCGACGAGAACGGCGCGCCCGAGCGGGTGGGCGGCCTCAAGCTGCTCGCCTGCCCGTCCGTGGACGGCCGGATCACGCCGGACGACGTCGCCCGGTGGGCCTGGCAGCGCGACGACGTGCACCGCGCGCACCCCGCCGTGCTGTCCCTCACGCAGTCCACCGAGCTGGGCACCGTGTACGCGCTCGACGACCTGCGCGCCCTGACGCACGTCGCGCACGACCTGGGGATGGCCGTGCACGTGGACGGCTCCCGGCTGGCCAACGCGGCGGCGGCGCTCGGCTGCTCGCTGCGGGCCCTGACCACCGACGCCGGGGTGGACGTCGTGTCCCTGGGCGCCGCGAAGAACGGCGGCATGCTCGGCGAGGCCGTCCTCGTCCTCGGGCCCGACGACGCGCCGGACGCCGCGTCCGCCCGCGCCCGGGAGGCGGCGCAGGCCGCCGTGCCGTTCCTGCGCAAGGCGACGATGCAGCTCGCGTCCAAGACGCGGTTCGTCTCCGCGCAGCTCCTCGCGCTGCTCGGGGAGCCCGGTGACGCGGGCGACGACGAGCCGCTGTGGCACCGCAACGCCGCGCAGGCCAACGCCATGGCGGCCCGGCTGCGGGCGGGGCTCGAGGCCCTGCCCGGGTCGGACGACGACGGCGTGCGCGTCACGCGGCCCACCGAGGCGAACGCCGTCTTCGCGACCCTCCCCCGCGACGCCGCCGACCGCCTGCGCGCCGTCGCCCGGTTCTACGACTGGGCCGACGGCGAGACGCCCGGGCGCGTCGAGGTGCGGCTCATGTGCGCCTGGGACACCGCGCCGGAGACCGTCGACGCCTTCGTCGCCGCAGCGGCCGACGCCCTGCCCTGATCGCCGAGGTAGTCCGAAACCCCGCGAGGTAGTCCGAGACGCGGCCAGGTAGTCCGAAGCCCCGCAAGGTAGTCCGGAACCTGCCGCCCTGACCGGTCAGCGCGACGCCGGGGCGGCCTCCGACGGGACCGGCCGAGCGGCGTCGAAGTCCTCGAGGTCCCGCAGCCGGCGCACGGGGCTGAGGCCCACGATGAGCGGGCCGAGCAGCATGACGAACGCGGAGCCGAGCAGCACGGCCCGGTTGCCCACGTGCGCGGCGAGCACGCCGGCCGCGAGCGAACCGAGCGGGATCATGCTCCAGGACACGAACCGGACGGTCGCCATCACGCGGGACAGCAGCGCGGGCGGGCTCGCCACCTGGCGGTAGGTGCGCGTCACGACGCTGCCCGGCACCACGGAGGCGCCGAACACGAGCGTCCCGACGGCGAAGCACAGCCAGCCGAGGGCCCCGGCGCCGAGCGGGATCAGCAGGGCGCCGGCGAACCCGACCAGCCCGTCGAGCAGCAGCACGCGCGCCGACCCGAACCGGCGCACGAGCCATGGGGTGGCGGCCGCGGCGAGCAGCGAGCCCACGCCGTCGGCGGCGAGCAGCACACCGACCATCGCGGGCGGGGCGTCGAGGTCGCGCACCAGGTAGAGGGCGAACAGGCCGGCCTGGACGCCGCACACGAAGTTCACCGCGCAGGCCCACCAGGTGGCCGGCGCCATGACGGGGTGCCGCACGACGAACCGCCAGCCCTCGGCGATCATCTGCCCCATGCCGGGGCGCGTCTCGCCGTCGCCGAGGGCGGGCTCGCGCCGCTCGGGCAGGCGCCGCAGCAGCAGCGCGGACGCGACGTAGGAGGCGACGTCGACCAGCAGCGCGGGCACCGCGCCGACGGCCTGCACCAGGAGCCCCGCGAGCGACGGGCCGCCGAGCTGCGTGGCGGCCTGCGTCCCGGACACGAGGCTGTTGCGGCTGGTCAGCTCGTGCTGCGGCACCACCGTGGGCAGGAAGGTGGTGTTGGCGGTGAAGAAGAACACCTCGGCCACGTTGACGGCGAGCGCGGCGAGGACGAGGTGGACCAGGGAGAGCTCGCCCAGCCACCACACGAGCGGCAGGGCGAGGATCGCGGCGGCCCGGACCAGGTCGGCCACGACCTGCGTGGCGCGCAGCGGGAGCCGGTGCACGATCGCGCCGGCGGGCAGCCCGAGCACCCCCCAGGCGAGGTAGGACGACGCGGCCAGCACACCGGTCTCGACGGGACCGGCGTCGAGCACGGTGACCGCCGTGAGCGGCAGCGCGACGCCGGTGACGGCGGTGCCGACGCCGCTCGTGGTGCTCGCGGCCCAGTAGGTCCAGAACGGCCGTGCACTCGTGGCCACCGGCCACCTCCTCGTCGTCGGGGTCCCGGCTGACCGCTGTGGGCGGGCGTTTGGCCCTCGGTCACCGGGAGAACAGGGCCAAACGCCCGCTCACACCACCGTGCGGGTGTAAGTTTCAAATTGGAACTTACACCACGACGCGGGATGGACGCGCACCCCGGCCCGGCGAGAGGATGACCACCATGCGCCGCGAGGACCTTGCCGACAGCTCGTGCGGCATCGCGCAGTCCCTGGGCGTCGTCGGCGACTGGCAGAGCCTGCTGATCGTCCGCGAGGCCGCCGCCGGCGTCGCCCGGTTCGAGGGGTTCGACCGCGAGCTCGGCCTGTCGCGCCGGGCGCTCACGGAGCGGCTCGGGTCGCTCGTGGAGCACGGCGTGCTCGAGAAGGTGCCCTACTCCGAGCGCCCGCCCCGCCACGACTACCGGCTCACCGCGCGCGGCGAGGGCCTGCTGCCCGTGCTGCTCGCCCTGCAGGAGTGGGGCACGCGGTTCGTCATGGGCGACGGCACGCTGAGCGGCGCCCTGGGCGACGGCGACCTCGCCCGGGCGCGGGCGCTGAAGGGCACGCGGGTGCCCGACGTCGCGCTCACCGCCCACGACGGCTCCACCGTGCACCTCGTGGACCCGGACCGCTGGACCGCGCTGTTCTTCTTCCCCGGCGCGTACGCGCCCGGCACCCACGGGTACCCGCCACGCTGGGGGGACGTCCCGGGCACCGCCGGCTGCACGCTCGAGTGCGTCACCTACGGCCGCCGGCACGCCGACCTCGACGCCGCCGGCGCGCGGGTGCTCGGCGTGAGCACCCAGCACCCCGAGCAGCAGGCGGCGTTCGCCGCGCACGCGGACCTGCCCTACCTGCTCGCGTCGGACCAGGACGGCCTCGCCGCCTCCGCCCTGCGGCTGCCCGTGTTCCGCGCGGGCGGCGCGGACCGGCTCAAGCGGGTCACGCTCCTGGTGGACCCGGCGGGCGTCGTGCGGCACGTGCAGGCCCCCGTGACCGACCCGGCGCAGTCCGTCGACGACGTGCTCGGTCTCCTGCGGGAGCTCGCCCGCGACGGGGCACCCGCTCAGCCTCGGGGATAGGGTCGAGACCTACCGGAGCCGGCGGAAGGAAACCCCCCACGATGACGACCCCGACCAGCCCCAGCAGCGCGTCCTCGCACCGCTACCCGCACGTCGCGGAGGCGTCGATCCACGTGACCCAGCCGCCCGAGCGGGTGTGGGCGGAGCTCATGCACCCGGGCGCGCGGTGGATGCTGGGCGCGAACATCGAGACGGACTTCCAGCCCGGCAGCCCGGTGACCTTCGAGGGGCACTTCTTCGGGCGCCAGTTCGCCGACAAGGGCGTGGTGATCGCCGTCGACCGGCCGCGGCTGCTGCACTTCACGCACTTCTCCCCGCTCGCGGAGCTTGCGGACGTCCCGGACAACTACCACGAGATTCGCATCGGTCTCGAACCGGACGAGACGGGTACGGTGGTGTCCGTGCGGCAGGAGAACATCGACACGGCCCAGCACGCGAGCAGCTCGCAGGCCCACTGGCAGGACGCGCTCGCCACCCTCGCCCACCGCGACGGTGCCCCTGCCCGACGCGCGTGACCCCTCGGCGCGGGGCGGCGCCCGTCGCCGCCCTGCTCGCCGCCGGAGCGCTCGCCGCCGGCTGCTCCGGCCCGGTCGGCGAGCCGTCGCCTGCGCCCGCTCCCGAGTCGTCGTCCGCGGCGTCCCCGACCAGCGCCCCGTCGCCCACCCCCTCCCCGACGCCGCCGCCTTCCCCGACCGCCACCCCGAGTCCGACGCCGACCGCCTCGTCGTCGGCGAAGCCCACGGAGGGCACCGCGGAGCCGGACGACGTGCTCGCCGGCTGGACGCTGCGCCAGAAGGTGGGCCAGCTGGTCATGGTGGGGGTGTCGGTGAGCGACCCGGCCGCGGTGAGCGCCGAGGCGATCCGCGACGACCACGTGGGCAACCTCTTCCTGCACGGCCGCAGCACCGCGGGCGTCCAGGCCACGCGCGACCTCGTCGACCGGTACACCGCGCTGGTCTCGGCCCGTTCCACGCACGGCACCCCCCTGCTGGTGGCGACCGACCAGGAGGGCGGCCTGGTGCAGGTGCTGCGTGGGCCGGGGTTCTCCACGATGCCGAAGGCCACGGAGCAGGCCACCTGGAAGCCCGCCACGCTCGAGAAGCGCGCGCGGGGCTGGGGTGACGAGCTCGCCGCCGCCGGCGTGAACCTCAACCTCGCGCCCGTGATGGACCTGGTCGACGAGGCCGACGCCGCGGACAACCCGCCCATCGGCTACTTCGGCCGCAGCTACGGCTTCACGCCGACGAGCGTGGTGCGCTCCGCGGACGCGTTCAGCGCGGGGCAGCGCGCGGCCGGCGTCGAGACCGTGATCAAGCACTTCCCGGGTCTCGGGCGCGTCACGTCGAACACGGACACCTCCACCCACGTGACCGACGACGTCACCACCCACGACGACCCGTCCGTCGGCGTCTTCGCGCAGGGGATCGACGCCGGCGCGCGGTTCGTGATGATGTCCACCGCCATCTACACCAAGATCGACCCGGACGCGCCCGCCGCGTTCTCCCCCGTCGTCGTCGGCGACCTCCTGCGCGACCGGCTCGGCTTCGACGGCGTCGTCATGACCGACGACCTGTCCGCGGCGGTCCAGGTGCAGGGCTGGTCGCCCGGCCGGCGCGCGGTCGAGGCCGTCGACGCCGGCGTGGACCTGGTGCTCGCGTCCGCCGACCCGTCCGTCGCGCCCGCGATGACCGACGCCCTCGTGGCCAAGGCCCGCAAGGACCCGGCGTTCGCGAAGAAGGTCGACGCGTCCGCGCGCCGCGTCCTTGCCGCCAAGGCCGCCCTCCCCGCGAGGTAGTCCGCATCCCGGCGAGGTAGTCCGAACCCCCGCGAAGTAGTCCAGCTCTCGCCGAGGTAGTTCGAGATCCCGCGAGGTAGTTCGGTTCGCGCCGAGGTAGTCCACTACCTCGACAGGAATCGAACTACCTCGCGGGATCTCGAACTACCTCGGCAGGTTTCGGACTACCTCGGCGGGTCCGCCGGGCGCGAACATCGTTGACCCGCGCGACGGCCGGGTCTTGGCTGACGGCATGACCCCCACAGCACCCGGTGTCCCGGACCCGGCGGAGCTCCGCCAGGTCGCCTCGTCGTTCGGCGTCGACGCCGACCGCTACGACCGAGCCCGCCCGCGCTATCCGGACGCCCTGATCACAGCGGTGGCCTCGGCGGCGGCCCGGGTCGCGCCGGCGGGGCGCACGCCGCGCGTGCTCGACGTCGGGGTGGGCACCGGGATCGTCGCGCGGCAGCTGCGAGCCGCGGGGTGCGACGTGCTCGGCGTGGACGTCGACGACCGCATGGCCGAGGTGGCG
Source organism: Isoptericola sp. NPDC060185 (assembly GCF_042728595.1). NCBI lineage: Bacteria > Bacillati > Actinomycetota > Actinomycetes > Micrococcales > Promicromonosporaceae > Isoptericola > Isoptericola sp. NPDC060185. The sequence goes on from NZ_JBHWYY010000005.1 coordinate 128,137, forward strand.
CGCCGTGACGGGACGGAGGTGGAGGTCGCCCCGTTCGAGGAGTGGGACCCGGCGGGACGGTCGTTCGACGCCGTGACCGCCGGCCAGACGTGGCACTGGGTGGACCCGGAGGCGGGGGCGAACCGCGCCGCCGACGTCCTGCGCCCCTGCGGGGAGCTGAGCGTGTTCTGGAACGCCGGCGACCCGCCGGCCGCCCTGGCGGCGGCATTCGCGGCCGTCTACGCGCGAGTGCTGCCCGGGTCGCCGATGGCGACGGCGGGGACGATGACGTCGATCGACGGCTACGCGCCCATGGTGGCCCGCGCCGGTGACGGCGTGCGGGCGACCGGCCGGTTCGAGGCCCCACGCGAGCACCGGTTCGACTGGCAGCGCACGTACACCCGCGACGAGTGGCTCGACTGGGTGCCCACCACCGGCCTCGCGACGCGCCTGCCCGCGGAACAGCTGCGCGCCGTCCTGGACGGGCTCGGGGCCGCGATCGACGACGTCGGGGGCAGCTTCGTGCAGCAGGGGTTCACCCTCGCGCTCACGGCGGCCCGCGCCTGACCCCGCCCCGGGCGTGCGCCCGGCCCGCGGGCGAGGATCGAGCATGGCCCGCACGGCCGGCGAGGTGCTCACGGACGCGATCCGCACCCAGGCGGAGACGATCCTGCGCGGCCACGACGACGTGCGCCTCGCGGCGTCGGGCCCCGACGCTCCCGAGGCCGTCCACGACGCGCGCGTGGCCGTGCGACGGCTGCGCGGCACGCTCCGCGCGTTCCGGCCGTGCCTCGACCCGGAGGACGGCACGCTCGACGCGCTGACGTGGTGGGTCCGCACCCTCGGGGCGGCGCGCGACGCCGAGGTGCGGCGCGCGGGCCTCGCGGCGCTCGCCGCCGACCTGACCACCGACCCGCCCGGTGCCGACCCCGAGGTGCACGCGGGCCTGGTGCTGCTCGACGGCGCGCTGCGGGCCGCGCACGAGGACGCGCGGGGCGGGGTGGCGGAGGCACTCGCGTCGCCCCGCTGCCGGGACCTCACCTCGCGGCTGGACGCCCTCGCCGTCGCGCCGCACGCGGTGCTCGGACCCCGGGCGGGCGATCCGGGTGCCGACGCGGCGACGGCGCTGCGCCCGGGCGTCGAGCACGAGCTGGCGCGGGTGCGCCGTCGGGCCGCACCGGTGGCCTCGTGGGCGGGCCCGGACGACGGCCCTCGCCCGGCTCCGGAGGCGGTGCACCGGCTGCGCAAGGCCGCGCGCCGCGCGCGCTACGCCGCCGAGGTGCTCGGCACCTCGGGCGACGCCGGGACCGATCGGTGGGCCGCCGCCGTCGTCGACCGCCATCGCGCCCTGCAGGACCTGCTGGGCACCGTGCACGACGCCGACGTGCTGCGCGCGTCCCTCGTCGGCCTGTCGGGGCCGCGCACGGCCGCCGCCGTCACGGCGTGCACCGCGCTGGGCGACGAGCGCGCCGCGCGTGCTCTCGAGGCCGCCGCGGACCTCGCCCGCTGACCTGTTCCCTTCGAGCAGGGGACGGTCAGTGGCCGCCGGAGACCAGGAAGACGAGGCCGAAGGCGATGGCGCCGACCACGACGCCCATGCACACGATCGCGCCGGCGAGGCGGGCCGGCGACGGGCGCGGGATGGCGATGACGCGGGGCGCGGGGCCGTCGGCGTCGGACGAGGTGGCGGGCGTCTCCGCGGTGGTGCCGGCCAGCAGCCGGAGCCCGAGGGCGAACAGCGCGGGGATGCCGGCGCCGACGATCAGCCCGGCGACGAGCACCTGGCCGAGGGCGCCCCACTCGATGAAGTCGGTCATGCTCCCACCTTCTGGTTCGAGGCCCCGCTGAGGGAGGCGACGGCCGGGGTGACGGACGATGCGGTGGCGACGGCGGGGACCGGGGCGACGCGCTCGCCGCCGGCCTCGCCGGTGGTGGCGGCGACAGCCTCGACGGACGCGCCCTTCTCCTCGTCCCAGGCCTCGTTGACGTTGGTGTGGTCGACGGGCTTGCGGCGCGACACCAGCCAGATCGCGGCGGAGACGACGACCAGCAGCGCGAAGACGGCGATGGTGCCGGCGGCGCCGCCGATGGACGACTCGAGCCAGTGGCACAGGGCGCCGACCAGGCCGGCGGCCGGGAGGGTCACCATCCAGGCCACGAACATGCGGCCCGCGACGCTCCAGCGCACCTTGGCGCCCGGCATGCCGACGCCGGAGCCGAGCACGGAGCCGGTGGCGACGTGCGTCGTCGAGAGCGAGAAGCCGAAGTGGCTCGACAGCAGGATGACGGCGGCCGAGGAGGTCTCGGCGGCCATGCCCTGACGGGTGTCGATCTCGACGAGGCCCTTGCCGAGCGTGCGGATGACGCGCCAGCCGCCCAGGTAGGTGCCGAGCGCCATGGCGAGGGCGCAGCTGATGATCACCCAGAACGGCACGCCCGAGTCGGCCGGCACGGCGCCGCCCGCGATGAGGGCGAGCAGGATGATGCCCATCGACTTCTGCGCGTCGTTGGTGCCGTGCGCCAGGGAGACGAGCGACGCGGAGCCGATCTGGCCCCAGCGGAAGCCGCGGCTGGTGACGTCCTGCGGGACGCCGCGGGTCAGGCGGGCCACGAGCCAGGTGCCGAGGCCGGCCACCGCGATCGCCACGACCGGGGCGATGAGGGCCGGCACCAGCACCTTGGACACGACGCCGGACCACAGCACGCCCGACGTGCCGACGGCGGCGAGCACGGCGCCCACCATGCCGCCCACGAGGGCGTGCGAGGAGCTGGACGGGATGCCGAACAGCCAGGTGATGAGGTTCCAGGTGATGCCGCCGACCAGCCCGGCGAGGACGACGGGGAGCGTGATGACTCCCGCGTCGACGATGCCCTTGGCGATCGTGGCGGCGACGGCGAGGGAGAGGAACGCGCCGACGAGGTTGAGGACGGCGGACAGCGCGACGGCGGTCCGGGGCTTGAGGGCTCGGGTGGCGATGGAGGTGGCCATCGCGTTGCCCGTGTCGTGGAACCCGTTCGTGAAGTCGAACGCGAGGGCCGTCACGACGACGAGCGCGAGCAGAAGCGTCTCGGTCACGGCACCCATCGTGGGGGGTGAACCTCGGAGTTTTCGACGGTCTGCCGTCCGTTCGGTGAACTGTTCCGGGACTGTTCACCTGCTGTTCATCTTGAGGCGGCGTGTCGTGCTCGCGCGTGGCGGGACGCGCGACGAGACGGCCACAGCACGGCTATCGGGGCGACGGCGCCGAGCCCCCGTAGTGCGCGGCCAGGCGGCGCAGGCCCTCGTCGACGTCGACGGCGGGCGTCCAGCGCAGGTCGCGGCGCGTGGCGCGCTGGTCGAACCAGTGCGCGGTGGACAGCTGCTCGGCGAGGAAGCGCGTCATCGGTGGCTCGTCGGCGCCGGGGCGCACGCGCCACAGCGCCTCGACGAGACCGCCCGCGGACCGCGCCAGGCCGGCAGGCACGCGCCACGCGGGCGGCGTGACGCCCGCGGCACGGCAGATCCCGGCGAGCAGGTCCGCGACGGTGCGCGGCTCGCCGTTGGTCAGCACGTAGGCGCGCCCGCCGACGACGTCGGGCGCGTCGTCGAGGCGGTCGAGGGCGGCGAGGATGCCGTCGGCGGCGTTGTCCACGTACAGGGTGTCGATGAGCGCGGCGCCGTGCCCGAGCAGCGGCAGCCGCCCGCGGCGCGCGCGGTCGACGACGCGCTCCACGAGCTGGGTGTCCCCCGGCCCCCAGACGATGTGCGGACGGACGGCGACGACACGCGGCGCGGAGGAGCCCCGGCCCGCCCCGCCGCCGTCCCGGCCCAGCGCCAGCACCTCGGCGGCGGCCTTGGTGCGCGCGTACTCGCCGCGAGCGCGCTCGGGGTCCGCGGGCGTGGCCGGCGCGCCCACCAGCGACGTCCCCAGGTGCGCGACCGACGGCGACGACACCTGGACGAACCGCGCCACCCCCGCGCGCTCGGCGGCGTCCAGCAGGGTCCGCGCGCCGTCCACGTTCACGGCGCGGAACTCCGCGGGGTCCCCGGCCAGCGACACCTTGGCCGCGAGGTGCACGACGGCGCCGACGCCGTCGACGGCGCGCGCGACGACGTCCGGGTCGGTCACGGTGCCGAGCACGTCCGCCGCGCCCTCGACGCCCGACGGCCGCCGCTGCAGCGTGCGCACGTCGTCCCCGCGCGCCACGAGCGCGCGGGCCACCGCGCCGCCGAGCAGCCCGGACGCCCCGGTCACCAGCACGGTCACCCCGGTCACGGCGCGCCCCACCGGCCGCCGGTGAGCACGCCGTCGGCCCAGGCGGCGAGGCGGCCGCGGTCGATCTTGGAGTTGTGCCGCACGTCGGTGGGCATCCGCGGCACCACCAGCACGGCCGCCAGCGGCACGGGGGACGCCGCGCGGACGGCGGCTGCGAGCGCCTCGGACGCGAGCCCGGGGCGCCGCACGCCGGCCACGGTCTCGACCACGGCGACCGCCTGCTGCAGCCCGGCCGGGCCGACGCCGACGACGGCGGCGCGCCGCACCTCGGGCACGCGCTCCACGTGCTGCTCGGGGCCCACCGGAGCGAGCGGGCCGTCGGCGGTGCGCAGCACGTGCGCGAGGCGGCCCTCGATCCACAGGCGGCCCTGGTCGTCCAGGTGCCCGACGTCGCCGGTGCGGTGCCAGCGCCCGGGCGGGGTGTCCCGCTCGGCGGCCAGGTCCGTCAGCCACAGGCGGTCGTAGCGCTCCTTGAGGTGCCCGGCGCGCACCAGCACCTCGCCGAGCACGCCGGGCGCGTCGGACGGCGCGCCGGTCGCGGCGCCGTCGTCGTCGAGCGCGCTGACCAGCACCTCGCCGCCGCCGACGGGCAGGCCCACGCACACGCCGTCGTCGGGCGCCGCGGCGGCCTCCCGGATGCCGTCGAGCGTGACGTCGGTGACGAGCAGGCACTCCGTCATCCCGTACGGGGTGTGTGCGGTCGCGGCGGGCATGAGCTCGGCCGCCGAGCCGAGCAGCGCGGCCGAGATGGGCGCCCCCGTGGACAGGACCGTGCGCACGCGGCCGAGGGCGGTGCGGTCGTCGTCGTCCAGCGCGTCCGCGGTCGCGACGACGTTGAGGATCGCGGCCGGGGACAGGAAGACGATGCGCGCGTCCGACGCCCGCACGGCGTCGGCGACCGCCCTCGCGGTCAGGGTCGCGGGCGAGGACACGTCCATCACCGGCGTCACCGACCGCGTGCCGAGCGCGGGGCCCAGCAGGGCGAACGGCGCGAATCCCGTGACCAGGCCCGTCTCGGGCCCGACGTCGAAGTGCGCGGCGAGCGCGTCGCGCAGGGCCGACAGCTCGGCGTGCCGGTAGACGACGCCCTTGGCCGGGCCCGTCGAGCCCGACGTGAACAGTACGGCGGCCTCATCCTCGGGCCCCGGCTCGGGCGGCAGCGGGAGGCCCTCGCCCGCCCGGGCGACGTCGACCAGCTCGTGCGTCACGCCGAGCGCCCGGCGCGCCGCGGGGGCGAGCGGCTCGGCGGAGATCCGCACCCCCGGCCAGCCCAGCGCCCGCGCGGCGGCCAGGCCCTTGCGCTGCGCCACGACGAAGCGCGGCCACGCCCCGCGCTGCGCGCGCGTCAGCCCGCGCACGCCCAGCCCGGCGTCGGCCACGACGACGACGGCGCCGATCCGCAGGCACGCGTACACGACGGCGGTCAGCGTGGGCCCCGGCTCCACCAGCAGCGACACGCGGTCCCCGCGCCGCACGCCGATCCCGTGCAGCCCGGCGGCGATGCGCCGCACCTGCCGGTCCAGCGCCCGCCAGCTCGCCGTGAACGGCCGCCCGTCGGCCCCGGGCACCGACATGTCCAGCACGGCAGCCCCTGGGTCGCCGGCCCGCGCGTCCAGCGCCGCCCACAACGGCACGAAGCGGGACACAGCACCCGCCCCCGCACCGCCGCCGGCTGGGCGCGTCGACGCACGCCCGGTCGGCTCGGCCGACAAATCGAAAGGCACGTTGTCGTACGAGGCGGCGGGGTCGACAAGCTCGGGCGCGGATGTAGACCTTCCCGAAGTGGAGGGCCCCCTGGGGCCCGTGAACGCATCCGCGCCCGAGCTTGTCGACCCCGCCGCCGAACCTGACCCCGCCGCCGAACCCAACCCCGCCGCCGACGGCACCCCGGACAGGAACCGCAGCACCGCCGGCACCCACTCCACGTCCTCCGCGATCAGGTGACCGGCGTCGACGAACCGGTGCACGTGCGCGTGCGGCAGCCGGTGCACGAGGTCGTCGAGGTAGCGGTCGGAGAAGATCGGGTCGTGGGGGCCCCAGAGCATGACGGCGGGCACGGTCAGCGCGGCGACACCGGCCGCGATGCGGTCCAGCTCCGCCGCGCTGGGGTGGGCGTCGTCGACCGGGATGTCGGCGACGAACCCCTCGATGCCGTCGCGCTCGCCGGCGGTGAGGTACGGCAGCCGGTAGGCCGCGGCCACGTCGTCGGCCAGTCGCGGACGGGCCAGCGCGAGCGTGGTCTCGAGGAAGGCGCGCGTGGTGCGGGTGCCGAGCCGGTGCACGGGCCCGGCGAGGGCGAGGCGCAGCGGCGCGGGGACCGGCGCGCCGTCGGGCTGGTGCACGGCGGTGTTGAGGAGCGCGACGCCGGCGAGCTGGTCGGGGTGGTCCACGGCCCAGCCGAGCGAGACGACGCCGCCCCAGTCGTGGCCCAGCGTCACGACGGGCCCCGTCAGGCCGAGCGCGTCGGTGAACGCGCCGAGGTCGGCGACGCGGCGGGCCAGCGGCCGGTGCTCGCCGGTGCGCCCGGACAGGCCCATCTCGAGCTGGTCGACGGCGACGACGCGCCACGCGGGCGCCCCGCCGACAGCAGCGCCGTCGCCCGCGCCGCCGGCCGCGTCGACGGCCGCGTCGCCGGCGCCGGTCACGAGGCGCCGCCACAGGTACGACCAGGTGGGGTTGCCGTGCACGGCGAGCACGGTGCCGACGGGCTCCACGCCCCGGGCGGCGAGCTCCGGCCCGTTGTCGAGGTAGTGCCACGACCCGCCGCGTGCGTCGGTCAGCACGTGGCTGTACCGGGGGTCGAGGCCGGGGAGGCCGGGCGGGACGGTGTCGGCGGGGCGCAGGACGGTCACGGGACGGGTCACGGGGCCGGTCACGACGCCCGTCACCAGGCGAGCTCGAGCATGGCGGTGTTGATGCCGGAGCCCACGCCCATGAGCAGCACCCGGTCCCCGGCGCCCAGGGTGTCCTGCTGCTCCGCCAGCGTGATCGGCACGGACGCCGGCCCGACGTTGCCCAGCCGCTCGTACGTCGTGGGGACGGCGGCGGGGTCCAGGCCGACGGCCTCGACGATCGCGGTGGTGTGCACGCGCGACACCTGGTGCGTGACGTACCGGTCCATCCCGGACCAGTCCCAGTCGGCGACGGCGTCCTTCCAGGCGTCCACGACGAGCTCCAGGCCGCCGTCGAGCAGCGCCTTCGCGTCGGTGAACATGCCCTCGGTGCTGCCCACGCACAGGTCGTGGAACTGCGTCGCGGCGCGGGTCACGCCGCCGACGACGCGGTGCCCCTCCGGGTGCTCGTCGGCGCGGCCGAGCACGGCGGCGGCCGAGCCGGAGCCGAGGGTGAGCGAGGCGAACTCCTGCATGAAGTCGTCGCGGGTGCGGTCGGCGCGCAGCAGCCGCTCGATGGTGCGGTCGTGGATGACGTCGGCGTCCTCGCCGTCCACGACGACGGCGTAGCGGACCTGGCCGGAGTCGATCATCCCGGCGGCGAGGCTCATGCCGTTGATGAAGCCGAGGCAGGCGTTCGCGACGTCGAAGTTCACCGCCGACGACGGCAGCCCCAGCCCGTGGTGCAGCCGCACGGCGACGGAGGGCTCGAGGTGGCGCCGGGTCACGGAGGTGTTGATGAGCAGCCCGACGTCGGCGGGTTCGACGCCCGCCACGCGTAGCGCCTCCTGCCCGGCGGCGACGGTGGCGTCGTCCACGTCCTCGGCGGTGGTCCAGGCCCGGCGCTCCTGCACGCCGGCGACGCGCTGCAGCAGCGTCGTGGGCAGCCGCAGCCGGCGCAGCGCGGGCGCGAGCCGCTTCTGCACGTCGGCGGAGGTCCGTACGCCGGAGGGCAGGCGGCTGGTGACGGCCAGCAGCGAGACGTTGGCGAACCGGGTGGTGGCGTTCCCTGACACACGAGCTCCAGACGGCCGGTCGTGCGGGCGCGCACGGAGCCGGCTCAGCGGCGACGAAGCGGGGCCGCGCGACCCCGGCCCCGCGACGGTACGACGTCCGGGGCGCGCCCGCCGTTCCAGCATCGCGATGTGGGATCGACCACCCCGGGTTCACCCGGGCCGCTCGCGGGCCCCCCTCCGTCCGCCCGCCGGCCGCCTCAGCCCTGCCCGACGCCGAGGACGTCGAGCGTCCACGCGTGCTCGAACGCGATCTCCTCCCAGCGCGCGTACCGGCCGGACACGCCGCCGTGGCCGGCGGACATCTCGATCTTCAGCAGCGCGGGGGCGCCGGCGGCCCGCAGCCGCGCCACCCACTTGGCCGGCTCCACGTAGAGCACGCGCGTGTCGTGCAGCGACGTGGTGGCCAGGACCCGCGGGTACGCGGACGCGTCGTCGGGCACGTTCTCGTACGGGCTGTAGGCCTTCATGCGGGCGTACACGTCGGCGTCGTGCAGGGGGTCGCCCCACTCGTCCCACTCGACGACGGTGAGCGGCAACGTCGGGTCGAGCATCGAGGTCAGCGCGTCGACGAAGGGCACCCCGGCGAGCACGCCGGCGAACAGCCCGGGCGCCAGGTTGAGCGCCGCGCCCACGGTGAGCCCGCCCGCGCTGGCGCCGTCGGCCACCATGCGCTCGGGCGACGTCCAGCCCGTCTCCACGAGGTGGCGGCCGCAGGCGACGAAGTCGGTGAACGTGTGCTCCTTGGCCGCGAGCTTGCCGTCGTCGTACCAGTGCCGGCCCAGCTCGCCGCCGCCGCGCACGTGGGCGACGGCGAACACGACGCCGCGGTCCAGCAGGCTGAGGCGCGGCACGGAGAAGTAGGGGTCGATGCTCGCCTCGTACGCGCCGTACCCGTAGAGCAGCAACGGCGCGGGCTCCGCGCGGGTGCCGGCCCCGTCGAGCGTCACCGCGTCCCGCCGCCACACGAGGCTGATCGGCACCCGCGTGCCGTCCTCGGCCGTGGCCCACTCGCGGCGCTGCGCGTAGTCGGCCGGGTCGTAGCCGCCCAGCACGGGCTGCTGCTTGCGCACGTGCCGCTCGCCGGTGGCGAGGTCCACGTCCAGCACGGTGGCGGGCGTGACGAACGACGTGTGCTGCACCCGCAGCAGCGGCTGCTCCCACGTGGGGTTCGCGTCGAGGGCCACGGAGAACAGCGGCTCGTCGACGTCGATCTCCCGCGGCGTCCACGGCTGGTCCGCCGTCGTGCGCGTGAGGTCGACGACGGCGATGCGCGGCAGGGCCTCGCGCCGCAGGCTCAGCACCACGTGGCGGGCGAAGGCGTCCACGCCCTCGAGCCGCACGTCCGGGTCGTGCGGCACGACGACACGCGCCGCGGCGGGGTCGAGCGGCCCGGCGGAGTGCTGGCCCGCCCGGGCGGGGACGTCGGTGGCGACGAGCGCGAAGTTCTCCGCGCCGTCGTTGTGCAGCACGAGCAGCACGTCGCGGCCGTCGGTGCCGGAGCCGTCGTCGTCCGACGGCAGGACGGCGTGCTCCACCGTGTACTCGACGCCGTCGCGACGCTCCCAGACCGTGCGGAAGTCGCCGGTCGGGTCGTCCGCCTCCAGGACGCGCGCCTCGCTGGTCGTCTTCGACCCTGCCTCGATCACCAGGTAGCGGCGGGAGCGGGTGAGCCCGACGCCGATCCAGAACCGCTCGTCGGGCTCCTCGAGCACGAGCACGTCGTCGGCCGCCGGGGTCCCCACCTCGTGCCGCCACACCCGGTACGGCCGCCACGCGTCGTCGACCGTCGGGTAGAAGAGGTACCGGCCGTCCGGGGTGAGCATCGCGCCGGGGAACGTGTCCTCGACGACGTCGGGCAGGTCCTCGCCCGTCGTCAGGTCGCGCACGCGCAGCGCGAACCGCTCGTCGCCGGTGGTGTCGACGGCGTACGCGAGGCGGGCGCCGTCCTCCGAGACGTCGAACGACCCGAGGGCGAAGAAGTCGTGCCCCTCGGCCGCGGCGTTCTGGTCCAGCAGCACCTGCTCGCCCGCCGGCACCGTGCCCGGCTCGATCCGCGGCGGAGCCCATTCCCCCGCCGCGGGCACGCGGGCGTGGATCGGGTACTGCCGGCCCTCCTCGGTGCGCGTGTAGTACCAGAAGGAGCCCATCCGGACGGGGACGGACAGGTCCGCCTCCAGGGTGCGTGCCTTGATCTCGTCGAACACGTCCTGCCGCAGCGGCGCGAGGTGCGCGAGCTGCGCCTGCGTCCACGCGTTCTCGGCGGCCAGGTGCGCCAGCACCTCGGGCGAGTCCTTGTCGCGCAGCCACTCGTAGTCGTCGACGACGTCGTCGCCGTGGTGCGAGCGGACGGTCGGGCGGCGCTCCGCGACGGGGGCCTCGGCAGGGGCCGCGACGGGCGCGTCCTGCGAGGTGGGGGCGAGATCGGCGGCGGGCGTGAGGTCGTCGGGCACGCGGCCAGCCTAGGTGCCGCCGGCGCCCGGACGGGATCCGCCCGCGTGATGCACGACTGTGACCTGGATCTGTCAGGTGCGTCACATTTTGCTCGCTACACTCACGGCACGCTCGCGAAACCCTGCGGATACATGGGGCCTTTAGTGTCCCTGCATCGACGGGGCGAGCGGGTGGGACCCCGGGCTCGCCCGGGGAACGACACCGACCTACGGAGGACCCGGCCGATGACGACGGACCGACCGACCAGGGCGATCGTGCTGCGCCGCACCGCGGCGGCGCTCGCGATCGCCCTCGCGCCCCTGGCGCTCGCCCTGCCACCAGCACAGGCGAGTCCCGGAGCGGAGAGCGCGGCACACACCACAGCCGCCGAGAGCACGAGCACAGCCATACCCACCGACTGCACCCCCGGCGACTCCACGGCCTGCATCGCCGTCCGGGTGGTCGACGAGGCGGGCGACCCCGTGGCCGACGCGAAGCTGACGATCACCGGTCCCGGCGGGTTCGACGAGACGGTCACCACCACCACGGACCGGATCTCGATCCCCGTCGAGGAGGTGGGCCGGTACACGGTCACCCTCGACCCGTCCTCGCTCCCCGCCGGTCAGGCACCGCCCGCGGAGACGACGACGGAGGTCGTCGCCCAGACCGGCGGCACGGGCCGCGCGGCCTTCCTCCTCGGGACGGCCGCGGAGGACGAGGCCAGCCCGTCGGCCGAGGCCACGACGAGCGCCCCCGCCGACGACGAGACCGCCACCGAGGGCGACGCCGTGGGCACGGCCCCGGAGGGCGACGCCTCCCAGGGCGACCTGTCCTGGGGCCAGGTGTGGCAGCAGTTCGGCTCCGGCATCCGTTTCGGCCTGCTGCTCGCGCTCGCGTCCATCGGCCTGAACCTCGTCTTCGGCACCACCGGGATGTCGAACTTCGCGCACGGAGAGCAGTTCGCCCTCGGCGCGGCACTGGGGTTCATCGCCATCAACCACTGGGGGATGTCGATCTGGCTCGGCGGCGCGCTGACCATCGCCCTCTGCGCCCTCACGGGGCTCGGGCAGGACGCCGCCATCTGGCGGCCGCTGCGCCGCCGCGGCACACCCGTGATGCAGCTGATGATCGTCTCGATCGGCCTCTCGATCACCCTGCAGTACGTGATCCAGCTCTTCATCGGCGGCAGCTCCCTGCGCATCGTGTCGAGCAACCCGAAGCCGCTGACCCTCGTCGGGATCACGCTCAGCACCACGTCGTGGATCTCGATGGCGGTCGCGCTCGTCTGCCTGGTCGGCTTCGCGCTGTTCCTCACGCGCACCCGCCTCGGGCGCGCCACCCGCGCCGTGTCGGACAACCCCGCGCTCGCGTCGGCCACCGGCATCGACCCCGACAAGGTGATCCGCATCGTCTGGGTACTGGCCACCGCGTTCGCGGCGCTGGCGGGGCTCATGTGGGGCATCTCGTACGGGTCGTTCAACTGGCAGGTGGGCGTGCAGCTCCTGCTCCTGATGTTCGCCGCGGTGACCCTCGGCGGGCTGGGCACCGCCTTCGGCGCCCTCGTCGGGTCGATCCTCATCGGCCTCGTCGTCGAGCTGTCCAACCTCGTGATCCAGAGCGACCTGCGGTACGCGTCGGCGCTCGTGATCCTCATCCTCGTGCTCCTGATCAGGCCGCAGGGCATCCTCGGCCGCCGCGAGCGGATCGGCTGAAGGGAGACCGACCATGGACGAGTTCCTCAGAATCCTCACGCAGTCCCTCGCCGAGCTCATCGCACCCACGACGGCTGCGTACGCGGTCGCGGCGATCGGCCTCAACCTGCACTTCGGGTACACCGGCCTGCTCAACATGGGCCAGGCCGGCTTCATGCTGCTCGGCGCGTACGGCTTCGGCATCGCGACCATCGCCGGCGCGCCGTTCTTCCTCGCGCTGGTGATCGCGCTGGCCGCCGGGCTGCTGTTCGCCCTGGTCCTCGGCATCCCCACGCTCCAGCTGCGTGGTGACTACCTGGCCATCGTCACGATCTCGGCGGCGGAGATCATCCGCTGGATCGGCCGGTCCACCTGGCTGCAGGAGTGGACCGGCGGCGCCTCCGGCCTCCAGGGGCGCAACTACAAGGGCACCTTCCAGGACCTGTCGCCCCTGCCGGACGGCCGCACCGCGCTGGGGCCGCTGGAGTACATCAACACCGGGTCCGACTCCTGGTGGACGCGGATCTTCGCGTGGGGCGTCGTCGCCCTGGCCCTGCTGTTCGTCTGGCTCGTCACCCGCAGCCCCTGGGGCCGCGTCCTCAAGGGCATCCGCGAGGACGAGGATGCCGTGCGTGCGCTCGGCAAGAACGTCTACTCGTACAAGCTGCAGTCGCTGGTGCTGGGCGGCATGCTCGGCGCGCTCGGCGGCGTGCTCTACGTGCTGCCGATCACCATCGCGCCCGACGCCATGGGCCGCACGATGACGTTCTTCGTGTGGACCGTGCTGCTGCTCGGCGGCGCCGCCACCGTCTTCGGGCCGGTCCTCGGCGCGATGATCTTCTTCGGCGCCTACATGCTCATGCGCACCGGGATGCGCGCCCTGTCCGAGAACACCGGGGTGGGCGAGATCATCAGCACCACCAACGTGGAGCAGATCGGCGGCATGCTGGTGGGGATCACCCTCATGCTCCTCGTGATCTTCCGGCCGCAGGGCATCCTCGGGAACAAGAAGGAGCTGGCCTTCAATGTCCGCTGACATGTCCGAAGAGACCTCGGCCGGCCAGGACGCCGGCACCGCCCCCGAGCCCGAGTCCGTCGTCGACGCCGCCGCGGCGGCCGCCGTCGCCCCCACCTCCGCCGTCGCGGCAGAGGCCCGCGACGACCTCGCGCACGTCGAGGCCGTCGTCGGGGCGTCCAAGCCGGACGCGATCCTCGTGGCCGACGACGTCGTGCGCCGGTTCGGCGGCATGACGGCGGTCGACGTCGAGCACCTCGAGGTGCAGCGCGGCGCCATCACGGCGCTCATCGGCCCGAACGGCGCCGGCAAGACGACGTTCTTCAACCTCCTCACCGGGTTCGACACCCCGCAGAGCGGGCGCTGGAGCTTCGAGGGGAGGTCGCTCGCCGGCAAGAGCGGGGCCCGCGTCGCCCAGTCGGGGATGGTCCGCACGTTCCAGCTCACCAAGGCGTTGTCGCGGCTCACCGTGCTGCAGAACATGCTGCTCGCGTCCCCGAAGAACCCCGGCGAACGGTTCTGGCTCTCGTGGCTGCCGTTCACCTGGCAGGGGCACGAGAAGGCCGCCACCGAGAAGGCGATGGAGATCCTCGCCCGCTTCAAGCTCGACGCGAAGGCGGACGACTTCGCCGGGTCGCTCTCCGGCGGGCAGCGCAAGCTGCTCGAGATGGCGCGCGCCCTCATGACCGACCCGACGATGATCATGCTCGACGAGCCGATGGCCGGCGTGAACCCGGCCCTCGTGCAGTCGCTGCTGGGGCACGTGCAGGCGCTTCGCGACCAGGGCATGACCGTGCTGTTCGTCGAGCACGACATGCACGCCGTGCGGCACATCTCCGACTGGGTGGTCGTGATGGCGGAGGGCCGCATCGTGGCCGAGGGCCCGCCGACGACGGTGATGCAGGACCAGGCCGTCGTCGACGCGTACCTCGGCGCCCACCACGACACCGACCTCGGCGACGACTCGCTGCTCGACCCCGAGATCCTGGCCCGCCTCGAGGCCGAGGAGGAGAAGCGATGACCGACACCCTGACGACCGAGGCCCACCGCGGCGGCGTCCCCGAGGGCAAGGAGGTCCTGCTCCGGGCCGACGCCCTCGTCGCCGGCTACATCCCCGGCGTGCACATCCTCGACGGCTGCTCGATCGAGGTGGGTAAGGGGGAGCTGGTCGGCATCATCGGCCCCAACGGCGCCGGCAAGTCCACGCTCCTCAAGGCGCTCTTCGGGCTGGTGAAGATCCACTCCGGCACGGTGACGCTCGAGGGCGAGGACATCACGGGCATGAAGGCGAACGCCCTCGTGGCCCGCGGCGTCGGGTTCGTGCCGCAGACCAACAACGTGTTCCCCTCGCTGTCCGTCGAGGAGAACATGCGCATGGGCGTCTACCTGCGGCCCCAGGCGTTCGAGGAGCGGTGGTCGTTCATCCGCGACCTGTTCCCCGTGCTGCACGAGCGCCGCACCCAGCGCGCCGGCGCGATGTCGGGCGGAGAGCGGCAGATGGTCGCCATGGCGCGCGCGCTCATGATGAACCCGTCCGTGCTGCTGCTCGACGAGCCGTCCGCCGGCCTGTCCCCCGTCCGCCAGGACGAGACGTTCCTGCGCACCCGCATGATCAACAAGGCCGGCGTGTCCGTGATCATGGTGGAGCAGAACGCCCGCCGCTGCCTGCAGATCTGCGACCGCGGCTACGTCCTCGACCAGGGCAGGGACGCCTACACCGGCACCGGCCGGGAGCTCCAGTCCGACCCGAAGGTCATCTCCCTCTACCTCGGCTCCCTCGCGGAGGACACGAAGTAGCACGGCTCCGGGACGACGGCGCGGGCTGGTCCGCGCGGGCATCACGCGCCCGCGC